>CAZTDK010000608.1:0-4452 GCA_964611965.1 uncultured Binatia bacterium (SeqCode)
TTGCTTCGCGAGCCCATGCGTCGCGAGAAACGCGGTGAGCGTTACCAGGTCCACGTGCATGCCGGGGTGCAGACGCACGACCGCGCAGGCGCGCTCGCCGGTGTTCGCATCGGGCCGCGGGATGACGGCCACCTCGGCGACGGCGGGATGCGCTGCAATGGCGTCTTCGACTTCCTTGACACTGATCTTCTCGCCCTTGCGGATGATGATGTCCTTGAGCCGCCCGGTGATGCGCAGGTAGCCGGCGGGATCGATGGTGCCCAGATCGCCGGTGCGAAACCAGCCGTCGGCGGTAAACGAATCGCCGTTCAGCGCCGCATCGAGATAGCCGGCGAAGCACTCGGGGCCGCGGCCTTGCACCTCGCCTTCGACTGCGGGCTCGAGCGCGACGCCCGCCGCGTCGGCAACGCGGACTTCCGCCGGCCAGATCGGCCGGCCTTCGGTGTCGATGCCGCGCGTCAACGCGTCGGCGGCGTCGGTGGTCGTGAGTGTTGGAAACTCGGTGGAGCCGTACACCCGCTTGGCGACGCAGTTCGGAAAGCACTCGCGCGCGCGTTGCATGAGCGCCGGCGCGACGCCCGCACCGCCGCAAGAAAAGAGGCGGAGCGCGCCGTAAGAACGCGGCTCAGGCTCGGTAGCGCTTGCGGCAATCAGGTCCTGAAGAAACGTCGGAGCGCCGACCATGTAGGTCACCCTTTCACCGGCAATCAGCTCGAGCGCCCGAGCAGCCTCCCAGCGTTCCATCAGGACGGCGCTGGTGCCGAGCAATGCCGGGGTGAGAATACCGTGCAGCACGCCCGAGATGTGTGTCAGCGGCGACGGCATGAGGGTGCGGTCCGCCGGCGTGAGCTGATGCACGCGTTCCAGGCTCAGCACCTCGGCGGCCAAGCTGTTGTGCGTGTGCAGCACGCCCTTCGGCTGCGCGGTGGTTCCCGAGGTGTACATCAGCAATGCGATGGAGTCCGGATCGACCGCGAGCGCAGCGCTGTCCGCTGTCGGCTTCACTGACGTGTCGAGCAGCGTGGTGAAGTCGCGCATGCCAGCCGCGACACTGTCGCGCGCGACGAACACTTCGCGCAAGGCGGGCAGGTCGTGGCGCAAGCCGTCGATCAAGGCGCGATGATCGCAGCCGCGCAGCACGCCGGGAATGACCAACGCCCGGGCACCCGACTGTTGCAGTGTGAAGCGCAGCTCCGCTGCACGGAAGATCGGTAGCAACGGGTTGACCGTAGCACCGAGACGGGCAGTGGCCAGGAAGATGACCGCCGCCTCCCACCAGTTGGGCAGCTGGTAGGCGATGACGTCGCCAACACCGAAGCCGAGCGCGTGCAGTCCGCCGACGACACGGTCGACATGCTGCTCGAGCGCGCGGAAAGTCAGTCGGTGGACGCCGTCGATGATGGCGTCCTGATCCGGCAGTCGCCGCGCCGTGCGTGCGAACAGCGCGCCGAGGGCTTGCTGTGGCCAATGCCCGGCGCGGCGGTAGGCGACGGCGTTGGGATTTGGGTGCGTCGGTACGATGGGCACGTCGGTGCACTAGCTCGTTACGGCGCCGAAACCGGCACCAGCAGAGGGGCCGCGTGGGGGCACGCCGGCTCCAACGGAACGTCGATGGAGCCGGGCTGCCCTCAGCCCGCTCCAGTTGGTACCGACTATTCCTTCTTCACCGGCGCGGCGGTTTCCACCAGGGTCGAGCGCGAGATCAGCACCGACTCGCCGCGCTGATTGGTGAAGGTGGTTTCCATCACGCCGAAGGTCATCGTGCCGCCGCGCGAGCCCTGCTTCTCGTACACATCGGCGACGCGCGCCGTGGCGGTCAGGACGTCGCCGGCGTGAACGGGGGCAAGGTATTCGAACTCCTGCTCGCCGTGCAGCAAGCGGCGGACATCGTAGGTGAGCAGTGGGCGCTGGCGGCCTTCGTCCCACAGGCCGAGGGTCATCGAGAACGTCGGCGGCGGCATGATCCCGCCGGCGATTTCTTTGGCGTGCGCCTCATCGAAATAGATGGGGTTGTCGTCCTTGATGGCGCGGGCGAACTCGCGAATCTTGCCACGCTCGACGTGCATGGTGACGGGTTTGCCGGTGTTGCCGATCTCACTCTTCTGCATGGTGTCCCTCTTTGCGTGCGTGCAGCGGACTTCCTCAGTGCTCCGTATTTTGGTTTCGCGGCCGTGTCTCAGCCACGGGTGCGTGCTTACCCGGAAATATCGTCAGGCGTCAAGTCGGTGCGTTGCCTGCCTGTTTCGGTGCGTTGCCCGCTATTGGTAGCCTGCCGGACTTGGCAGTGTGCAGCGGCCCAACGGAGCGGTCGATAGAAAAGACGCCGGCCGCAGGCCCTAGCGACCAACGGGAGCGGTCCATAGATGAGACGCCGCCTGCAAGGCCGCTGCCCGCAGGGCATCTGGTTGACAGTGTTCAAGCGCTCGACCTATAAGGCCGCAGCTTTCTTCAAGTTGAGCTCGAACCCGTGCCGAAGGGATGTGTGCATGCAGGTCGCGCGACGCGACGGATCACTTGCGCGGCGGCGCTGCTGGCGTGGTGCATTGGCGTAGTGCCGGCGGCGGCGCGTGAGCCCAGCCATTTGATCGACAATTTCTACGCGACGAAATTCGTCGATGCGAATACCGGCTGGGCAGTCGGCGCGTTCGGGACGGTTTTCCAAACGCGCGACGGTGGCGCCACCTGGCTCCCGCAGGCCTCGCATACGGTGGAGAATCTCTTTGGGGTCGACTTCGCCGATGCCAAGCACGGCTGGATCGTCGGCCGCGTCGGCACCGTGCTCGCGACGAATGACGGCGGCGAGACCTGGGAGAAGCAGACGACCGACACCAAGCAGCACTTGTTCGACGTGCGCGCCCTCGATGCGCAGCACGTGTGGGCCGTCGGCGACTGGGGAACCATCATCAGCTCGGCCGACGGCGGCAAGAGCTGGCAGACGCATCCGTTGGACCGCGATATCATCCTCAACGCGGAAGCCTGGCCGGATGCCACGCATGGATGGATCGTCGGAGAAGCCGGCACGATTCTCGCCACCAGCGATGGCGGCGCCACCTGGACCGATCAGACGAGCGGCGTCGAAAAGACCCTTTTCGGCACTTATTTTTCGGATGCGCAACACGGCTGGGTCGTCGGTCTCGACGGGCTCATCCTGCACACCGCCGACGGCGGGCAAACCTGGCAAGCCCAACACGGCGACACGCAGATCGGCGCCCTCGATCAGGTTGGTTTCAAGGAGGCGTTTGACAACCCGACGCTCTACGGCATCGCGGTGACCGACACCGTTGCGTATGCCGTGGGCGACAACGCCAGTGTCTTTGCCAGCACCGACAACGGCAACACCTGGCAGCGCAGGAGCATACCCGCCGAGGCGAATCTGCGGTGGATCCGATCGGTGTCCCTGGTCAACGGAACCCACGGCATGCTCGTCGGCGCCAACGGCCTGACGCTGCGCGTCGTCGGTGCCGACATCAGTGTGGGAGGGAAGGAGCAGCATGCTACCGAGATGGCTCATTGAGCGGTACCTGCATTTTCTGCTGCGGCGCCGCGTGCCTATCTCGATCGTCATCGGTCTGTGCACGCTCTTCTTCGTGTGGCTCACGGCCACACGCCTCACCATGTTCACGAACTTCTTCGACCTCTATCCGCCGGGGCACCCGTACATCCAGGTGTACAGCAAGTACCGCAGTATGTTCGGTACCTCGAACCAGCTGGTCATGTCCGTCGAGGTGCAGAAGGGCACCATTTTCGATGACCCGGAGATCGTACAGAAGGTCGACCGCATCACGCTCGACCTGCTGCACAATGTCCCCGGCGTGAACGGCGAGCAGGTCCTCTCCATCACGCACCCCAAGCTCAAGACGACACTCACGTCGGGCTCGGGAATCAAGGTGGTGCCGCTGACCTATCCGCGCCTGCCCCAGGACAAGGAGGACCTCGAGTTCCTCCGGCAGAAGATCTACACGACCGAAGGCATCCGCGGCCTCTTCGTCTCGAACGACGATACGGCCACACTGATCACCGCCGGGTTCTGGGAGGAGTATTTCGATCTCGCCGGCATGTGGAAGAAGGTCCAGGAGATCGTCAAGCGCGAGGAAGCCGACGGCAAGGTGAAGATTCATGTCGCCGGTTTTCCGGTCCTCTATGCCTATTTCATGGAGGCGCAGTCGAGCATGGGCTACCTGCTCGGTGCCACCGGCCTCGCGATGATGGCGCTGCTGTGGTTCTACTTCCGCACCATCCAGGGCGTCGTGATCCCCACGTTTTCGGGGCTCATGAGCGCCATCTGGGGGCTGGGGTTTGCCGGGTTGTGCGGCTTCACCCTCGACCCCCTGGTGATCGTGGTCTTCGTGCTCATCACGGCGCGCGCGCTCAGTCATTCGGTGCAGTCGATGGAGCGCTACCACGAAGAGTACTTCCTGCTGCACGACAAGCATGCAGCGATCGTCAGCTCGT
>CAZTDK010000609.1:0-4444 GCA_964611965.1 uncultured Binatia bacterium (SeqCode)
CGCACCGCTGGAGTGATCGACATTTACACCAAGAGCGGAACAGTGGCGCCGGGTGGTTCGGTGGAAATGTACGGTGGTCAACGCGGCACCGTGGTCCCGAGCTTCGAGCTCGGCGGTTCGTCCGACAAATTCTCCTACTATGCAACTGGCACCTACCTCGGCACCGATCGCGGCATCGAGCCGCCGACGTCCGGGCCCACCGCCATCCATGACCACAGCGACCAGGGCCAGGGCTTCGGGTATTTTTCCTACCTGCTGGGTCCGACGGCGCGCCTGAGCCTGATCACCGGAGTGGCCATCAACTCCTTTCAAATTCCCGCGAACCCGGGCCAGGACCCGGTCTTTATGTATGGCGACGTGACCAGCTATCCCTCGAGCCAGGTCGCTGAGAGTCAGATGGAGCGCACCTTCTACAACGTCCTCGCCTTCCAGGGTGCGGTGGGCGAGCAACTCGACTATCAGCTCTCGGCCTTCAGCCGGTATTCGACCATCGATTTCAGCCCCGATCCGATCGGCGACTTGATCTACACCGGCATCGCATCCAACGTCTTTCGCAGCAGCAACACCACTGGCTTGCAAGGTGACGGCGCATACCGGCTGAACGATTCCCACACCCTACGTGCCGGCTTCTACGGGAGCGCCGAGGTGGTTGCCATCGACAATCACTCCGCGGTGTTTCCGGCCAATGATATGGGGATGCAAACCAGCACCCTGCCGGTATCCGTGGTGGATGACACCAACCTCAACTCGTGGCTCTACGGTGTCTACGTGCAGGATGAGTGGCGGCCGATCAAGCCTCTGACAATCAACTACGGCATTCGCTACGACCTCAACGACGCCTTCGTGCATGCGGACCAGTTCAGCCCGCGGGTCGGTCTGGTGTACGAGTTGCCGACCCAGACCACGTTGCATGGCGCCTATGCCCGTTACTTCACGCCGCCCCCTACCGAGTTGGTCGCCTCCACCGATATTCAGAAGTTCAACGGCACCACGGGGGCGCTTCCCAGCAGCCAAAGCTCTCCCGTCACGCCCGAGCGCGCCGACTATTTCGATGTGGGGGTGCTCCAGCGGCTGGGGTCGGGGTTCAACATCGGCGTCGATGGCTACTTCAAGAATGCCCGCGATGAGATCGACGAAGGGCAATTCGGCTCGGCGCTCGTCTTCACCCCTTTCAACTATCTGTGGGGGCGCGTCTACGGAACGGAAGCCACTGCCAGCTATACGCAAGGCAACCTGTCCACTTACGTGAATTTTGCCTACTCGGTGGCGCAGGGAACCAAGGTCGTGAGCGGGCAGTTCAACTTCGGACCCGACGATCTGGCGTACATCAACAACCACTACATCTTTCTCGATCATGACCAGACCTTCACGTCGACGGGCGGCATCTTCTACGCCTGGAACGGCTACGGGTTCAGTTTCGACTACCTCTACGGCAGCGGGCTGCGCACCGACTCAGACGTGCCCAACGGCGGCAACCTGCCCTTCTACATCCAAGCGAACGCGGGCGTATCCAAGCGCTTGACGGTGCCCTATCTCGGGTGGGCCCAGCTGCGACTCGACTGCATCAATCTGGGCGACGAGACATATCAGATCCGCAACGGCAGCGGCATCGGTGTGCAGTCCACTCAATACGGCCCGCGGCGCGCCATTTTTGCCGGCATTCGCGTCCCCTTGCCCTTTGGCGACGCGAGCGTGGCTGTCGCCCCGGCCACTGCTGGCGGATGAGAGGAGCAGCACGGCACGATGGAAGAGATCAACACCGCACTTGAAGCGCTTCGCTTTGGCGGGGCCATGGTGTATCCGCTGCTGATTCTGGGAGTGTTGGCGGTGGCCATCATCCTGGATCGAGTCGCATTGTACAGCCGCTGCTTGCGACTCCCCGGGCCGCTGCGGAATCAGGTGGAAACCTATGGCTTCGACTGGACGGATCTCGAAAGCCAGCTGGGCCGACTCGGGCCGCGCAATGCATTCGGCCGCTTTTTTCAGGTGATTGCCGCGAATCGTACGCATCCGGCGTGGTGGGTCGAGTCGCGCGCCGGCGACGAGGCTGGCGGCATCGAAAAGGTCCTCGGCCGTGGCCTGTGGGTGCTGGAAACCATCGTCACCGCGGCCCCACTCATGGGGCTACTCGGCACCATCACCGGCATGATGCAATCCTTCAAGGTTATCGGCGGCGCGGGCCTCGTGGCTCCCACGCAGGTCACCGCGGGTGTCGCGCAGGCGCTGATCGCCACCGCCCTCGGCCTGCTCATCGCATTGGTGTCGCTGTTTGCGTTCAACTTTTTCTCCCGCATGAAATCCCGGGCGCTCGACGAGATGGAGCGTCTGGGATCACGGTTGGTGGATCGCATTCGTCTGGACCAGGAATCGGCGAACAGCGACCTCTCGTTCGAGGATCGGCGGCCACGGCGCGCGGCGGTGGTTCCATGAAGCTGCGTCGGGCACGCGACTATCGGCACGGGCGCATCGAGATCATCCCGATGATCGATGTGATGTTCTTTCTGTTGGTGACGTTCATGCTGGCTTCCTTGTCGATGCAAAGTCTGCACTCGGTGCCGGTCGATCTGCCGCGCGGCGAGGCCGCCGCGATGGAGCCACGACAGCCCATCACGCTGACGATTACCAACGACAGCCAGATCTACCTCGACAGCACGCTGGCCACACTGGATACGCTTGCCGAAATACTCAAGCCGATGCTGCAAGGCCCGGACACCGATGTGGTGGTCGCAGCCGACAATGGAGCACCGGCTGGGACGGTGGTGCAGGCGATGATTCAGGCGCGACGTGCCGGCGTGGAGCACTTTCTGATTGCCGTCAAGCACGAATGATCGCCTCAGACGCATTGCCCCGTCGGCCGGAGCTCGATGATCCATGGCGCCGCTTACTCTGGCTGACGCCTGCGGCGTTGCTGCTCTGGGTGGCGCTCCTCATGGGGTTCGCTTTCCTGCTGCAAGGCACGCCACAACCGCCGGGGTCGATCGAGCGACTCGATGCGCGGTTGATCGACCTGCCCGCACCGGCGGCGCCCGGCGGCTTGCAAGGCGAAGCGGCGCCTGCTGCACCCGCGACGGTGGAACCACCCGCACCGCCTCCACCTCAATCCCAACCGCACGTTGAGAAGAAACCCGTCCAGGCTCCTGTCGTACGCGCGAAGAAAAAAAAGGAGGCTCCTCCGCCGGTGTACGACGCGCGCGGGACACACACGCTGCCCGCAGACGAGGTGGAGGGCACCACGGGCACAGAAGCGCCGACCAGCGGCGCATCGGACACGCTCTCGAACTGTGCGCCCGGCCACGGTGGCGGCGGAGGTATGGGCAGGGACAGCATCGGCGCCCGTGCCATCTACGCTCCATCGCCGACGATTCCGGACGACCTGCGCGAGAATGTCTTCGAGGCGGTTGCCTTGGCACACTTCCATGTGTCGTTTGACGGCGTCGCCACCGTGACGTTGGCGCAGCCCACGTCGAACCCGCGGCTGAACCTGCTCTTGCTCGACACCCTGAAGCAGTGGCGGTTCTTCCCGGCGATCCGCAACGGGATCGCGACCGACTCGGAGTTTGACGTGCGCATCCCGATTGCCGTCCAGGATCACTAGGGAGACTTCGTATGGCGCACTTCCGCCACACGGTGGGGCCGCGCTGATCGTCAACACGAGTCTCTGCGCCGGCGAAATGGTCGCCGGCGAGTCTTGACCGGATTTGAGCACGGGAGAAGCCGACACTGTGTGCGGCGTCGGGCCCGCGAGCAGTGGCTGACGTTGAGACCAGGAGCGCACGAGGGGTAAGGGGTACCTCGAGTGGGCGGAGTTCGAACGGATTGGAGCGATAATCGCCAGCAGCCATATCAGGGAAGGGAGCCCGGGAACCCCCAAGCGCGGCGAGGCGCTGCTCGCGGGCCTTGTGCGGTGCGGGCGGTGTAGACGGTGTGGACGCAAGCTGATGGTCCATTACACCGGCTGTAGGTCCCGAGACGTCGATCATCCTGAAATAACAAGCTTCCATCGCCAGTCCCAGCCGAAGCCGCGGCGGTGCCAGACGATGACCGTCTCCGGCTTTACGACGCTCAACGCCTCGCGCCACCGGGCCAGAGTCGTGAGAGCAGGACCCAGCAGACGCGATCGACGGGATGTAGCTGGACGCGGCGCGGCCCCAGCCGGCATTGAAGGACTAAGACCTGGTGGCGCCGTGCGAGTAGCTCAGCTTCCAGGTCGGAGCGACGCCGAAAGAGGTCTCGGAGGGCGGTGAACAGCACGACCAGAACGCTCATCATCCGCGCTCTCGGGCGCAGTCAGACCCAAAGAAAAATCCTCTTTCAATTCAACATGTACGGAATTTCGGGAGAGACAGGCATTCTGAAAGCGCGCCCGCACGGCGAGCACCACAAACGGGGCGGAGCCGCCAAGCTCGAGCACCGTCTTCTTGATCGCCCGCCCAGCCGCCTCACC
>CAZTDK010000610.1:0-2412 GCA_964611965.1 uncultured Binatia bacterium (SeqCode)
GAGTTCGACGGCGAAAGCGCAGGAAGATTCAAATATTTATCCGCCGGGTCAATAGGTGGGATGTTCGTTCTCGACGTCGTGCTCATGGTGCTGGCCGCCGGGCTGGTGCTGCATGTGTGGCCGCGCGGCAGCATCGTCTTCTTCGTGGCGGTGTCCTCATTTTACGTGCTCGTGTCGCTCGGGCTTGGGCTCATCATCTCCGCCACCTCGGCCACGGCGGCGGAGGCGGTGCAGAAGAGCGTGCTGTTCAGCATTCCGCTGGTCCAGCTCAGCGGCTTCGCCTTCCCGATCCGCAGTATGCCGCGCGTCGTCCAGTGGATCGCCGAGGTTTTTCCGGCAACGCACTACATCCGCGTCTGCCGGGCGATCTACATGCGCGGCGAGGGGCCGCTCGCCTTGCTGCCGGAGCTGGGGATGCTGCTGCTGTTCGGCGTGCTGCTCATGGGCTACGGGCTACGCACTATCGAGGCGCGTCGATGAATCGGTTGGGCCGCTTTTGGTCGAACGTGGCGGCGGTGGCCTACAAGGAGGCCAGCGTCGTCCGGCACGACAAGGCGCTGTTGGCCACGGTGTTCGCGCAGCCGGTGATGATGCTGTTCCTCATGGGCTCCGCGCTGTCCAACAAGCCGGCCAACGTGCCATGGGCGGTGCTCGACCAGAACAACACGGCGCTATCGCGGCGCGTGCTGCAGGAGATCCAGGCCACCGGCTACTTCGTGCCGCCGCGTCTGGTGTGGAGTCACGAAGAAGGGGAACGCATGTTGAAGCGTGGCGACGCATTGGCATTCTTGGTCATTCCCAAGGACTTCCGGCGCGACGTCGAGCGTGGGCGGCCGCAAATGCAGATCCTGCTCGACGGCAGCGACCCGCTGCAGGCGGCACGCATCGGCAGCTATATCGCCCAGGTCGCCGCGGGCTTTGACGTAAGTCGGGCCGCGGCGGTCGAGCGGCACGTCGCCGGCGCGATGCCTGGTCGTGAATCGGAGGCGGCGGTCATGAGCGACCAGCGGGAGCGGCTCATAGAGAAGACGCCGGCCGCCGGCGCCGGCAGCGGCTTGGTCGATACGCGCCAGCGTTTTTGGTTCAACCCAACGCTGCTCGATCGCACCTTCTTTCTCTCGGCGCTTGCCGGCATGCTGCTGGTGAACTTGTGCATGTCGGCCACCAGCGGCGGGTTGGTCGCCGAGCGTGAGAGCGGCACCTACGAGCAGATGTTGGCGTTGCCGACGACGCCGATCGAGCTGGTGCTCGGCAAGATCATCCCCTATGCCGGGCTGGCCTACGCGGTCTTCTTCTTCGCCACCATCGCGCCCGGGCTCGTCTTTGGCTTGTGGCCGCAAGGCAGCTGGCTGGCATTGATTCTGGTGACGTTGCCCTTTGTCCTCGCGTCGCTGGCGATCGGGGTTTTCGTTTCGACCTTGTCGCGGACCTCGGCGCAGTCCGTCTTCATCACCGTGTTCTTCATCATGCCGTCGTTCGTGCTGTCGGGGGTGATGTTTCCCTACCAGATGATGCCGCACGGGATACGCGAGCTGGGCAGCTTCTTCCCTTTGCGCTGGTATCAGATCGCGCTGCGCCGGATCATCGAACGCGGCGCCGGTCTGGCGGAGGTTGCGCTGCCGTTGCTAGTGCTGTGGGTGCTATTCGGCGTCATCCTCGTGGGCATCCGTTGGCGCATGCAGCCGCGTTTGGGGTGAGGCGGTGTGCCTCGGGGACATCGCTGGTGGTGGGAATGGTGCTCGCAGTCCTGATGGGTGTCGCGGACGGCGTGTTGCCCGCGTTCCGCGCGGCATGGATGCCGATCACGTCGGCGCCTTGACACGCCTAAAACACAAGGCGCCGCGAGGGGCCTTGTAGGCTTCTTTCAGAACGGCATCGGCGGGCCGATCACCGGCGTCATCAGCGGCGCTGCGGCGCCGATCAGGATCACGACGGCATTGCCGCCGGGATTCTTGAACGGGTCGACATCGATCTTCCAGTTGTTCGTCACCCACAGGTTCCCTGACGGATCGACCGCGCCGGCCGTCATCCGCTGCAATGCGTCGCTTCGATAGCTCGTCGACGGCGAGATCGGGTCGCCGGTCGCGAACCCCGGGGGGCACTTCGTCGTGTCGGCGCCGCAGAGGCGGCTGACGCCGTTCGGAATATCGGTGGAGTTGCCGGGCGCGGGCGGCAGGACACCGAAGTTGAGCACCCACACCGTGTCGTCGCCGTCGACCGTAACGCCCCACGGCAGCGTGATGCCGCCGCCGTTGAACGGCGATCCCGGCTGCGGCGTGCGGTCGCTCGCGCGGTACATCGTCACCGACGGGTTCTGCGCGCTGCCGAGCACATCGCGCGTCGGACAGGGCGAATCGAGCCAGTCGGAGTTGGCCACCCACACGTTGCCCTTGCTGTCGATGGTGTTGCCGA
>CAZTDK010000610.1:2422-4442 GCA_964611965.1 uncultured Binatia bacterium (SeqCode)
GATCGGCTTGGTGATCACGGTGGTGCCCTGATACGTGCTGGGCAGTGTGTCGATCAGCGTACCCGACGGCGACAGCACGTACATCGCATCGCTGCGATTGCCCGTCACCCAGAGATTGCCCTGCAAGTCGATGACGGTGCCGAACGGCTTGATCTGCGGATCGCCTGACGGCGGCGTCGGTCCCAATGAAATGTTCGTTGCCTGTGCCGGGTCGCCCTGCCGGTACACGGTCACCGTGTCGTTGCCGCAGTTGGCGATCCAGATGTTGCCCTGCCGATCCGACGAAATCCCCTGCGGCCATGAGATGTTGCCTTGCGTATAGCCCGAAATCGGCGAGACGGCCTGTCCGTCCTTGGTAAAGACCGACACGCTGTTCTTGGTCGCCTGTTGGGGTGTAAATTCGCACGGCGCGTCCTGGAAACCGAAATTGGCGATCCACAGCTGGCCGGATGGGTCGAAGATCACGCCGAAGCCCTGGCCGCTCAGGCCGCCGTCGAAGAACGGAGAGTTCGGCGCGTTCTCGCCCCACGGGGTGAGCTTGACGGCCCGGTTGCTGGCGCACGCAAACTCATCGGGCGGCCGCGGGATGTAGTTGGTATCGAAATAGACGAACCCTTGCTCGTCGATGGCGAAGTTGCCGGGCCCGTTCATCAGATTGTCGCTGTCCTGCGCGCTGTAGAACCCGCCGGTGACCTTCAGGAACAGAAGCCAGTTGGTCGGGCGATGCGGGAGTGCGGGCCGGTACATCGGATCGATCGCCGATAGCTGGAACAGCGGATCGAGCGCGTCGTTCGGGTAGCCCGGGTACGAAGGAGATTTGACGATGTTTGCCACGGCCTGCAGGACGTTGGTGGGCGCGGCTGCGCCGGGCGGCTGCGCGGTGTCGAACAAGGCGAGACACGCGCTATCGTTCGCGACACAGGCCGCGACCGCATTGGCGAACGAATTGAAAACCTGGAAGGTCGAGGTGTCGTTGCCGTTCGGCGTACGCGAAAGGACTTCGCCCGCGTCGCCGGTGCCGGGATCGGCAAGGTTGCCGGCCATGCGCACGGCGTTGATCATGCCTACCGAGTTGCCGACGACGCGGCGGCCGTTGACGAACTGCGCGAAGGCGTTGCCTGTTGCGATGGTCGTGCGCTCGTTGACGACGACCGTTGTAGGCGGGGTTGTGCCATAGCCGATCGCACTCGCGAGTGTGACCGGCCCGCGGTCGGCCTCCACGATCAGCACGGAACGCTCAGATAACGGAGCGTATACGATCTGGAAGTTGCCCTTGGCGTCGGTGACGCCCGAGCCCAAGGACTGCCAGGGATCGGTGCGATCGACGAAGCTCGCATATAACGACACGGTGAAGCCGCTGAGGCCCGTGTTGCCGCTGCGCACGCTGCCGTTCAGCACCTGGCTGACTTTTACTCCCCCTCCCTCGCCGCAGGCAACGAGGCCCGCGGCGGAAGCAAGAAGGAACAGCGCGAGCGCGACTCGACCGGTCATACGGAGACGATCGAGCATGATTTCTCCCTTCGTGCGGCAGGCTCCGTCGCAACGCCACGGTACACTCCGCTTCCGACGGAGATAGGGGACGTAGGTTGCGGAAGGTGCGGGAGACGCGAGCCGCAACCTACGTCCCCCGACGGCTCGACACCCAAGGGTGACGTACCCATTTACGGATAGCCGCATAAACGGATCATTGACACAATTGTCAGGTATCCGACGTTTACCCGTGTCAGGTATCCGGACGTTTAACCGCTGCCGCCGACGCCCCCGGGAAAATCTCGAATGGACCCCTTATACGGAGCGGACAAAGCCGCTGTCAAGCGTTTCCGGCGGGAGCTTGTGAGCCGAACGGGAAGCCACTCAGTGAGCACTCGCGAGCCTGGACGGCTCGTAAGTGCTGGAAATATAACGAAAGGAGGAGTGGCGGGGGAATCGAAGACGAGAAAGATGGAGATGACGGGACACCACGGGATGAATCAGACACTTAAGCCTGGACGTTCCCATCATATCACGTGTTGTCCCGTGA
>CAZTDK010000611.1:0-4440 GCA_964611965.1 uncultured Binatia bacterium (SeqCode)
GAGCGCACGGCTCTGGCCGGAGGGCGGCGGCGCTTCCCCGTCCAACTCGGTGGCATGGAAATCCCGCAGCGGGTGCCGCAGCAGCTGCACCAGGCACCGCAAGCCCTTGGCGTCCTTGAGGCGGAAAACCGCCCCCTCGAAGGAAATCGACCAGTAGTCGCCTTCGCGGCGAAATGCGGCTGGCGCGGGCGTATAGCGGTTGGCGGACGGACCACGGGGCGGAGTGGTGTCGGCGGTTGCCCGGCGCTCGAGTGCCGCCGCCTTGTTCGCCAGACTCGTCATACCGAGCGCCGCAGCGCTGGCACCGACATGCTCCAACAGCGCCACCGCCTGGGCCTGATGTGCCGACCGCGCCGATTGCGGCGCAGCGGAATCGGCCGCGGCTTCGACCAACGCACGCGCACATCCCAGCTGCGCGTACGCCGCCAACGACGGTGACCCCATCTGGGTATGCGCAGCAATGGCGTGCTCGAAGTGCTCAAGCGCCGCACCCCAGCGCGACAGGGTGGTCGCCAGGAGACCCAGGTAATAGGCCACCGAGCCGTAACAGGCAACGCCGGTGGCGATGACCACATTGCGCTTCGCGTGTGGCAGCAACAGGTCGTACAGCACGCCGGCGCGTGCCACGTCACCGATGAAGGCGCACACTTCGCCGAGCAGGGCAAGCGCCGGCAGCCAATTGGCATCGGCCGGCAGATTCGCAAACCCTCCAGTCGCCAGCCGTTCGAACTCGCGTTGCGCCTCCGTGCTCAACCCGAGCTCGGCATACAAGAAGGCCAGGCCGCAGCGCCAGATCAGCAGCGCTGGATACTGGACCACCAGGTTCCTGACACCCTCTTCGAGATCGCCCAGCCGCCCGCGTTCGCGATGCAACAGGAACGTTTGCACACTGAAGAACTGCACCGCGTTCTGCACGCCGGCCCGCTGTCCTTGCATGAGAGCCTCCTGCGACAGCTGCTCGCCCTCGGTAAAGCGGCCCTCGAACAACGCAAACATGGCTCGCAGCAGGGTGGCGTGCCAGCCATAACGCGGCACGCGCAGTTGCTCCGCGACGCGCGCGTAGGCCTCGGCATCGGCGCGCGCGCCGTGCACGTCGCCGCTTTCGAGCAAATCGACGATGCGCCAATTGTGCCCCTCGAGCACGATCTCAGGCACCCCCGCCGCCTCGCCGATGCGCAGCAGCTCGGTCGCCAATGCAAGCCGTTCCTCGACGTTACCCGGTCCCCACGAGGCAAAGTGTCGGGTCATCAAGGCCGCGGCCAATGCCGCCGTATCGCCCAGACGGCGCGCCATCTCCACGGCCTCCTGGCTGAGGGCAACGCGGCGCTCCCGCGCCTTGGAGAAATACAACGCCACGGCAAGTCGGCTGAGCACCGCCGTGCGGAGGACGCCGTCGCTGTCCGGCAACGCCTGCAAGGCTTCCTCCAACAGACCGATCAGGCCGGTATCGACGACGCCGGTCTCCGCCCCGGCGGCCGCCATCCCGACCGCAGCGCGCGCCAGCGGTTCTACCGCGCCCAGCACGCGCGCCACGCGCGCCGCTTCATGGTACGTCGCGCGCGCCTGGGCGCCGTTGCCGGCCTTCTGTTGCGCTTCGGCGAGCTGCAGCAGCAACTGGCAGCGCCGCGCCCAATCCCCGTCCGTGGTGTCCAGCACCTGCAGCGCGCGCTGGTACCAGAGGGCCGCATCTTCGTAGGCGAGGAGAGTCAGCGCCCGCTGCCCGGCGCGCGCCGCGTAGCTGATGGCCTTTGCGGCGTCGCCGCCGGTGGCCGCCTGGACGAAGTGATGCGCCAGCTTTGCCAGGTGCGGCTCCGGGTCGGCGCGGTACGCCAGCTCCAGGGCCTCGCCAATCTGGCGGTGCAGGCCGATGCGCCGCAGCGGGGGAACATCGTCGTAGAGCGTCTCGCGCACCAAAGCGTGCGAGAACGCGTAGCGTCCAACGCTCCCCGGCACTTCGATCACCACGCCCATCGACACGGCCTCGGCCAGCCGCTCGAGCAGGCGCTCGGCCGGCACGCCACAGACGTGCTGCAGCGGGATTTGCTCGAACTCGCGCCCGATGATGGATGCGACCTCCAAGACCTCGCGCACCGCGGCTGAGAGCGGATCCACCCGCCGGTGAATCGCCTCGCGGACCGCGTCGGGAACCCGAAAGGTGCCAAGCAGCGCCGCGCCCAGCACCGCCCCCCGCGGCGGCCCACCAAGCGGTTGCTGCAAGCGCCCCTCGGCAACCAACAAGTGCACCACTTCATCGACGAAGAAGGGATTGCCTTCCGTGGCCTGATAGACGGCGTCGACCAATGCCGGCGACGGCGCCTGCTGCGCGCTCTGCGCAATGAACCGCGCCACGGCTTCGGCGCTCAAGCCGCGCAGAGAGATGCTGCGGCTCTCGCGCGCCACCGTCCCGAGCAGCTCGGCGCGCCAGGCGCTGCGGCGCACCTCGACGTCGCGGTACGTCGCGAGGATCAGCAGCGGGATGTCGCGCAGCTCACGCGCCACGAAGTGCAGCAACAGCAGCGACGGCTGATCCGCCGCGTGAATGTCGTCGAGGATCAACACCAGCGGCTGGCGCGCGTTGCGCAAGAAGCCGGCGATCGCATCAAACAGCTGGAAACGCGCGTGCTCGGAGTCCAACCCCATCGTGCCCTCGGGAGCCGACCATTCTGGAAAGCGCGCGCCCAGCTCCGGCACCAGATGCGCGAGGTACGCCGCGCCGCTTTGCAGCTGCGCACGCACGCTGTCGGCATCGCTCTGGCGCACGTAGGCGCGAATGGCTTGCACCCACGGCCAGTACGCGGGCGCGCCGCCACCTTCCCAACAGCGGCCCCAGAGGATGCGGCCGCCGCGTGCGGCCGCGTGCCCCGCCACTTCGAGCGCCAGCCGCGTCTTGCCGATACCAGGCTCGCCGACAATCATGAACAGCCGCCCGTTCCCGGCGGCCGCGTCGGCAAATCCCGTCAGCAGCTCGCTGAGCTCGCGCTCGCGGCCGACAAACACGCGTCCGGGCGCGGCATCATCCACAGTCTCAGGGCGCATCGCGGCGCGTAGGGTACACCGTCGCGCACGGAAGAGAAATCGAAAACCGGAAACAGGAAACCGGAGATTGGAAACCGGGCTCGTTTCGGTTTTCCATTTCAGGCTTTCTGTTTCCGGTTTTTATTCTTCCCCGGTTGGATTCCGACCTGGCTATGGCGAGGTCCGCCCCCCTACCAACCCAGATTGCGCAACACGCCAGCCCCGGCGCCCTCACCACTCGAACGGATGCGCCAGGTCAAAGGTATGGGTGATGTTCACCAACACGCCGCTCACGCGGTCCTCGTTGTTCTGACGCAGGAGCGAGGCTTGGAAGCTCAGGTGCTGATCGATCACCAACACACCGCCCAGCGACACCGAGTTCGTGGCTCCGGAGATCCAATCTGCGTAGAACACAAAGTGGTCATTGACCTCAATGTCGGTCCCGAGCAGCGCTTCGAAGGTGTAGCCGCTGTAGAGGATGCCGGTGTGCAGCCGGATGCCGCGCAGCTTGCGGTTGCGGTGATGGGCACGAAATTTCTGGTACTGGATCTGATCGTAGTTGAGTGTCTTGCTCATGACGAAGAAGTAGTTCGGGGCGAAGCCGTCGCCGATCTGCTGCGTCCCGACCGCCGCCGCAGGCGTCCAGTACCCCTCATGCAGCGGACTCCACTTGGCGTTCAGCACCGGTCGATAATCGTGTGGAGGATCGGAGGGCGCGACATCGAGGCCGCTCTCGATGTCCCACGGCAGTCCGAACTCACTCTGCGGTTCGATGTCCGGCTGGTGCAACACCGAGCCGTCGCCGCTGATCTCGCTGTTGCCGTTCGCCACCTGCAAGCTGACTTGGCGCAGCGGGACGATGTCGGTCGTAGGGATCTGGTTCAAACCGGTCGGTGCCGCCTGCGCGGCTGACGCGGCGGCTGAAGCCGCGGCAACCAGAAGCACCCAAGGCCGCCGGCGCGGCCTCCCCGCCCCTCCACCACATGCGAATAGTTGTCCCGGAGGGCGGGAGCCGCCGCAGGGCGGCTTGGGCGCTTCTGGTTGCCGTGAGTTCACTCGCCAGGCTGTCAGATGGCCCCGCACGCTTCCATGACCTCTTGGTCCACACGATCAAGCTTCATCCTCACGGGTCGTCCTCCCGAATGGTCCGCCGCGGCTCGAGGCGGAAGAACTCCATCGCCCGATCGAGCTCGGCGATGAGTGCATGCACCTGCGCGGCGATCGCCTGATCCCGCAACTGCTGTGGGCCGGCGCCCGTGAGCGCGGCCATGCGATCGACCAGCGTATGCACCGTGCCCAAGGTGGTCGCGAACTCGTCGACCAGCCGGTTGAGGGCATCGCCGACCTCACGAAACTCATCCTCCCGATGCAACTCGATCCGCACGCCCAAGTCGCCGTCCGCCAGCGCGTCCAGCGCCCGGTGTA
>CAZTDK010000612.1:0-4439 GCA_964611965.1 uncultured Binatia bacterium (SeqCode)
TCGCAGCGGCGGTGTGCCATCAAACAGCTTCGCGGTCTGCGTGACGCGCTCGATCACCGCCTCACCCGAGTCGGCATCGACCAGCTGCAAGAAATCCGCCTCCAACCGCTGGAGCAGCGCTTCGTACTCAGCCCCGCGGTCGATCACGCCCAGCGGCTCGCGGCCTTTGAGGTTCACTCGCACGTAGCCGGTATAGTTGGCAGGAATGGAAAATGCGCTAGTCCGTGCCCAGTCCGTGCCCGTACGCAGCCACTTTGCCTGTGCGCGTGATCGCCGGCGCGCACCGAGTAACGTGTGCCACATCCCCAACATCCGCGGCGCATGCGGCTCCAACTTGCACAGGAGACGCGTGGAGTCGATTGGCGTGTGGTAGCCCAGTTGGCTACAGAACGCCTCCATCCACCCGCCGACCGGATATCCATCGATGATGCCGGAGTTCGAGACGACGAAGACATTCGGCGGCTCGGAGAATTCCCCCAGCACGCGGCCAATCTCACCATCAATCGCGGCGTAGGTTCGCCGCAACCCGTCGCGCAGGTGATCATCGTTTGCTGCGGCGTTGCCGACGCCGCGCTGATACTTCCGAAAGCGGTGGCCTGCCGCATGCGAATCGCCGAACACCACAACCACCAGGTCGAAGCGGTTCTTCGCAAGAAGATGGCGACACAGCACCCCCTTCTGCTCGATGCGACGCATAATACGCGACAGGATACGGTGGTCTCTCCATCGGCTACCCTGACGCTCGTCGGTGGCAATGGGCGCACCAACAACGGCACGCAACTCGGACAACAGCGCCGGCGGTTGTGTCTGCGCCGGCGCCTGTACGGAATGACTGCCCCAATTGACGACCTGGATGCCGTTCAGTCGCGGTAACAAAAGGCTGTCGGGCACATCCACGGTCATCACGACACGCGGCGAATTTGCCCAAAACGGCGGCGCGCTGGTGTCGCGCGGATCGAGCGCCCGCAGTTCGTAGGTTCCAGGGCGCAAGGGCCGCTGCAGATAGAGGCCATGGTCCTGGACGGAAATGCCGCTGAAGAACGACGTCCAGACGCCGTGGACGCTGATCATCTCGGGGCCGACAAGCCGGCCTGTGGTGCCCCGCTCAATGATCGAGGCAATCGTCGGGAGGCAGCCGTCACGTGCCCAGCCGAGGATGAGTTCCGGATCTGCCGCATCGAGTCCGAAAATGACGAGTGACGGACGAGCCATCTCTTTCGGGTGCATCGCGCCCAGTCTTGGGCGTTGCCCGTCACCAGGTCAAGGGCAGCGGCCCGGTGATGGCCATGTCTGTGAACCGATCACCGGTTGTGCCAAGAGAGTGTTTGATGGGCGGCGGGGACCAACAGTACTGGGACACAGTCGCGGCACAGTGGCAGCAGACAGCGCCGCAGCTCACGTGGCGGATGCACAGCGACCGCGTCAATGCCGCCCTACTCGCGCGTTGGCTACCGGCGGCGCGCCTGGGGCGTCTGCTCAAGACCGACGCATTCGACGAAGCAGCGGGCGCCGGCGTGGTTGCGCAGCTCGCCGCACGCGCCACGATGGTGATCGCCATCGACATCTCGCGCATAGCGTTGGCGGCCGCAGTCCGTAAGTACCCTGACCTCGCCGTGGCCGCCGCTGATCTTCGCCGTATACCCGTCGCCGACGAAACGCTGGACACGGTCGTATCGCTGTCCTCGCTCGATCACTTCGAGAGCCTCGACGAGTTGGCCGCCAGCCTGCACGAGCTACGTCGTGTGCTGGCCCCCGGCGGGCAGCTGATTCTGACCCTCGACAATGCGCGCAATCCGGCCGTCAGGTTGCGCAACGCGCTACCGTTCTCCTGGCTCAATCGGTGGGGAATTGTTCCGTACCGCGTCGGCAAGACGGTGGGACCGCGACAGTTGCAAATGCTGCTGATGCAGGCGGGATTGGAGGTCGAAGAGGTCGATGCGATTCTGCACACGCCGCGCGTGCTCGCCGTGGCGCTGGCGCAGGTGATCGATCGGCTGGGCTCCGAACGGCTGCGCCGCGGCTGCCTCGCGCTGTTCCTCGCCTGCGAGCAGCTGGCCCGCTTGCCGATGCGCTTCTTCACCGGCTACTTCGTCGCGGTGCGCGCCCGGCGTCCGTCAGGCCCCGTGCCGTAGCAGGCGCCTGACATCACCGTACGCCTCCACCCGCAGGAGCCGGAGCCCGCTCCAGTACACCGCGATGCCGATTGCCACATCAACCGCCAGCCGGGCGAGCATGCCGATGCGCGGCGCCAGCCACGCGTCCGCACCCGCAACACCCGCAGCCATCGTCGCGCCGGCAAGGAGTATCGGCCACAGGCCGGCGACCAACGACGCCTGGCGAAGGTCGATCAGCCGGCCGGCGAAAAAGAGCGTCGGCAGCGCAGTGAACGCGCTGGCAATGACACAGGCGGTGGCGACTCCGACGACACCCCAATGCAACCCGAGCACGATGGCCGCGATGGCCGAGAGCCGCTCCAGGAGGGCGAGACGCAGCTGAAGATCGGTCCGACCCTGTGATAGATACAGACTCGCCGCCAGGGCGCTGATACTTTGCACCAAGCCGGCGAGGCTTAAGATGCGCAGGAGCGGAACCGCCTCCTGCCACTGACGGCCGAGGACACCGACGACCAACGGTTCCGCCGTCGCCAGAAGTCCCAGGCACATCGGAACGGTCGCCAGCGCCACGGCCGGAATGGCCCGCCGGTAGACGGCGCGGATCCGCGCCGCGTCGTGCTGCATCACGGACAGCGACGGAAACATCACCCGCACGATCGAGCGTGACACGTACCAGACAGGAATCCTGGTGACGTTGTAGGTACGGACGTAGAGCCCAAGCGCGTTCGAGCCGAGGAACTTCCCGATCAGCAACCGGTCGACGGGAGCCGCCGAGAGGTTCAACAAGCGGGCACCGAGGCGGCGCGTACTGAACCGCAGCAGGTCACGCAGCGCCGCGGCCCGCAGCGTGAACCGTGGGCGCCAGCGACTCGCGCGCCAGAGGAGCAGACTCTCCACCAGCGACGTGAGCAGCAGGTCGGCGGCCAGGCCCAGCACCCCGAAACCCCACCACGCGAGCGCCACCGCGCTCACACTGGCCACGACGGCCGCCGCGCATTGGAGACGGGCAATGACGCCGAATTCGAGCCCTCGCGCCAGCAGGGCGCGCGGCACGACGCCGATCGCATCGAAGATAAACAGAGCGGATAGTATGACCGCCAGCGGCGTGAGCGCCGCGACCCCATAGAGCGAAGCGATCGTCGTGGCACACCCGACCTGGACGCCGGTCCACACACAGCCGGCCAGGAGCAGAACCCAGAACACTGACGATCGATGTGCCTCGGTGACCTCTTGCCATTGCACCAGTGCGTCCCCCAGACCCAGCTCGGCAAGCGGACCGGCCATTTGCGCCAGCGCCGTCACCATGGCGATCAGGCCGAAGTCACGCGGCGACAGCAGCCGGGCAAGCACCACGCTGAAAGCCAGACGAATCGCCTGCTCGAGGAGGTCACCCGAAACACTCCACTTGATGGCGTCCAGTGCACGCGCTCTGTAGTCTCCGGCCACACCCTCTCCCATGCCGAGATTGCCGCGCTCCCAGGCGATGCGCACTCTCGACCTGCGGGGCGATTGATACCGTCGCCGCGCGGCAAGCGCAAAGCCGGAATCCGGCGGACGTTGGCGGAAGGCGCATCTGCCAACATCGTTTGAGGTAAGACCGCCTAGGACTCCCGCGGACGCCGACGGACTTTCCCCCGATCGGCCTCACATGCAGGAGGTCCGCGGTTCGAGTCCACGTGCGCGACTCGACTCCTTCCTGGCCTGCCGCGACTACCCGCGTGCGCCGTCGCGGCTGCGGCGTGACCACGCGCTCACTTTGGCGCGCACCGTGCGCGGATCCAGATCCAGACGCTGGCCGGTTTCCTCGTAGCTCGCCGTTTGCGCATACACGCTGGCGCAGTGGCATTGCAGCAGCTCCGCGCCGGTGCCCGAAGAGCTCCGCCTCGATCAAGCCCGGGTTGAGCGCCGAGAGGTTCACGGCAGGGGAACGCCACGGCGGGATCGGCGGCAAAGCGCTTGGTCGCGCGGTCGAAGGGCACGTACAACGAGCGGGCGATCGCCCGCGCTACCAGCTCCTTGCCGGTGCCTGATTCGCCAGTGATCAGCGTCGGCATGTCGGCCATGCGGTCGTAGAGATGCTCGCGATAGCGGCGGGCATCGTAGGTGAAAATCGATTGCCACACGCTGGCGCGCAAGCGCGCCGCCGGCAGCGAGTCGCCGAGGATCTGGCGAAAGATGTGGTGGAAGGCGCGGCGGGCTTGAAAGCCGAGGGCGAATGGTCCGATGGGGTCAGGTCTGGAATTTGGAAATTGTCGCGTCAGGCATAGTCTGTCGTGCCACACCTCTCGCCTTCCTCCAACGCTCCGCCCGCGGGGTGGGGCAAGA
>CAZTDK010000613.1:0-4438 GCA_964611965.1 uncultured Binatia bacterium (SeqCode)
CCTTGGTGCTCTTCAGCATCCTAGCGATTGTCTACCGACTCAAAAACCCGGAGGCGGCAACGACGTGGGCCTTCGCCAGCGGCGCCGACGTCTTCATGCCGCATTCATTCTCTGGCGTGATGGTCCAGTCAACAATTGCCATTCTCGTGCTCGTCGGCTTTGAAAGCTGCACCGCCCTCGCCGCAGAGACAGTGGATCCTCACAAAAACATTCCGCGTGCGGTCATCCTCTCGCTGGTCGTGCAGGGTCTCTTCGCGTATCTGTTCGAGTACTTCGCCGCCAGCTACATGATCAGCGAAAAGCTTGCGGGAACGGACAGCACCGGCGCCGCCGTGACCGGTTTGGCAGCTGCCGCCGCCTCCAGTGCGCCCATTGGCGACATGGCGATCCTCGTCGGCAACAGTGTCTTAGGCGGCATCGGATTCGGCTTGATGATTACGATCGCAGTGACCGTCGCCATTGCCATCTTCGGCACCACGCTCAGCTGCCTGAACACCGCCGTGCGCGTCAGCTACGCCATGGCACAAGACGAAGAGATGCCGGAGCTGCTTGGAGCGATGCATGGGAAATACGCGACACCGCACAAGGCCGTGTGGGTGTTGGTAGCGGTCTCCTGCGTCATCGGCGCCATCGGCGTGCAATCGGTCGTCGGGCTGACGGGCATCACGCTCGCGTCGAACTTCGGCACCTTCGTGCTGTATGGTCTCACCTGCATCTGGACCATCATCGCCTTCGTGGAACGCCACGAGCGCCACATGGTCCGGCACCTCATCATTCCGGTGCTCGGGTTGATCGCCAACCTGATGATGCTGGCCGCCATCTTGTACCTCTACATCATTGGCAACGCCGATGCGCAGCACGAGGCATATATCTGCTTCGGGCTTGCCGGCGGTTGGGCACTGCTCACCGTCATCTACGTTGTCGTCGGCAACGCGCGCAAAGGCCGGTCGATGATGGCCGCTCCTCGCGGTGCGGCATAGAATCTTCGTCCATAGCGGCTCTTGACTTAGAGACCGGCAGCGGCAACGCTGCCGGTCTCTTGGCGTTTCCCATGCCCACACTCGACTTCTCGCAGCTCACCGATGTCGGCCCTGTCCGAAAAGAAAATGAGGACGCCATCGCCTATTGGCCTCACGAAGATGGAATGGTCTTCGCCGTGGCAGACGGCTTGGGTGGCCACAGCTCTGGAGAAGTCGCCAGCAACCTGGCGCTCGAGGTGCTTGGGCACGAGCTCGACCGCGCTCCCGCCAGCTGGTCCATCGACAAGCGACTGCGACGGGCGATCCAGGAAGCCAACATCGCGATCCATCAAAAGGGCGTCACCGTCCCCGAGCTGAGTCGCATGGCCACCACAATCACAGCGAGCGCGGTCGTCGGCAACACCCTGGTCGCGGCGCACGTCGGCGACTGCCGGCTCTATTTGTTCCGCGACAAGCAGCTCATCCAGCTCACCAAGGATCACACCTGGGTGGCGGAGCAGATGGAGTACGGGATCCTGTCGGCCGAAGAAGCCCGCACGCACCCGAAGCGCAGCATGGTGACGCGCTGCCTCGGGCCGCATCTGATCGTCGGCATCGATGTCTTGCAGAAGGAGCTGCAACTTGGTGACGTGCTGCTGCAGTGTAGCGATGGCGTCCATGCGTTCCTGCAGGAACCCGAGATCGTCGACCTGCTCCGCCATCCGCCGCGGGAAGCTTGCCGCATGCTCATCCAGCGCGCCTGTGAACAAGGCGGCAACGACAACCTCAGCGCCCAGGTCGCGGTCATCGCTCAGGTCCCCGCCGCCTCTCCGGGGAAAGGCCGCTCCTGGTGGCCCTTCAGCCGCTGACAGGTGTGCTGGGCTCTTCTCACAAAACGCCGCAAGCCCAGGCCCTCGGTCGCCGTTTCGAAACATACTTGCCCATTCCCTGTCCATCCAGCTAGGTTTCGCCTCTTATGTCTGAGCTCGCCCCCGGCCAAACCCTCGATCAGTATGCGCTGACCGACGTCATCGCCCGCAGCGGCATGGCGACGATCTTCAAGGCTACGGATACGGACACCGGGCAGGTCGTCGTCCTCAAGATTCCTCACATGCAATACGAGAGCGACATCGTCTTCCACGAACGCTTTCTGCGTGAGGAGCAGATCGGCCTGCGCCTCGATCATCCCGCGGTGATCAAAGTCCTGCGGCCGCGTCAGAAGAGCCGCATGTACTTGGTCCAGGAGTTCGTCGAGGGTGAAATGCTCAGCGAGCGCCTGCGCCGCGAGAAGCAGCTGTCGATCGATGTTGCGGTCGAATTTGCCCTGCAGGTCGCCGACGCACTGGTCTACCTTCACGACCACAACGTCGTGCACCGCGATCTCAAGCCGGAGAACCTCATGATCATGCCCAACGGGCAGATCAAGCTGATGGATTTCGGCATCGCCATGGACACGACGCTGCGCAAGATGACTTGGGCCGGGCTGTCGCACACGATGGGCACCCCGGATTACATGGCCCCCGAACAGGTCAAGGGCATGCGCGGCGACGCGCGCACGGACATCTACAGCCTGGGCGCCATCTTGTATGAGAGTCTGACCGGGGAACCGCCGTATACCGGCGACAACGTCTATGCCGCGATGCGCGCCAAGGTGCGTGAAGACCCGACGCCACCGCGCCGCCTGCGGCACGATATCCCGCCGGCAATCGAAGAAATCGTGCTGAAGGCTTTGGAGCGCGAGCCGCGCCACCGCTTCGAGAATGCCTTGGAGCTACGGGAAGCGCTGGCGCATCCCGAGAGTGTCGTGCTCACAAACCGCGCCGACCGCCAGCGCCCGAAATCCCGCTTGCCACGTTGGGCGCAGAATCTCTTGACGATCGTCGGCGCCGTCGTCGTATTCGCCGTAATGTGGTGGGGTGTGACTCACATGGCGGGCATGCTGGAAGCCCGCGGCATCGTGGCGAAGAAGATACCGTGAATCGTGCTCGTGAATCGTATTCGTCGGAGGCTTGCCCCACACGAGCACGACTCACGATCTCAAAAAGGAATATCGTCGTCGGGCGGGCCGACGTCTTCACCGGGCGGGGCGCTGACGCTGCTGTCTTGCGCTCCGCGGCTGGCGCCGCCACCGCCACCACCACCAAGGAAGCGGACGTCGCGCGCGACGATCTCGGTGATGTATTTCTTGTTGCCGTCCTTGTCGTCGTAGCTGCGTGACCGAATCGAGCCTTCGACGAATACCTGCCGGCCCTTCGAAAGATACTGGCCGCAGCTTTCCGCCTGCTTGCCCCACACCACCACGTTATGCCACTCGGTGCGCTCCTGCTTCTGGCCTTGCTGGTCGGTCCATTTCTCCGATGTCGCCACCGAGAACTTCGCCAGCGCCTTGCCGTTCGGAGTGAAGCGCACCTCAGGATCCTTCCCGAGATTGCCAATGAGGATGACTTTGTTGACCACGACACGCGGACCGTACCAAGGGCCACCCGGTGGTGTCAATGGGGACTTGGGGGACTTGGGGGACTTGGTTGGAGCGGGTCGCGATGAGGATGCCACGGTCTCGGACCTCCCCGCAAAGGCGCCAAGCCGCAGGCCTGAAGAATGAAAGAAAAGGAAGTGGCTATGGTCTCTGCTCCGCTTCGTTGATCATACAGTCCGTTGACGCCCGACGTTCACGCGAGCGCGCGTCCCGAAGTCATCCCGCTAGAAGAAGCCGCGCAGGAATGCGGCCGCTGCATCGGAAATACCGACAATCTTGTTCGTTGCTTGACGATAGAGCTTGAAGTTGAGCTCGGTCTCAGGTCGACCGTCGTTCCAGTCGGAAAAGAGCTTGAGCTCCCGCCGTCCCAGGCGGCGTTTCGCGAGCGCGGTGCTCCTGATGGTAATGCTGACGCGCGGCGTTTGTCGGGGGGATCCGAGTTTCTTTGGAATCGCTTCCGCCGAGGTGACGATGCCACTCGCGACGAGACCTGGACCGCCCTCGTTTTCGCTTGCAAAGACAAAAACCGGGGCACCCGTGACGATGTGCCTGCCACCGTACATCGTCTTCTGTTCGCTGAACATAAACGCCTCTGCCTTCGGGTCGCCGACCTCGACTTTGATCGCAAACATCTGACTTCTCTTCTGGCGACCGAAGCTTCGTGACCGCTCGTGACAATAGCTTCGCTCAGGGTAAGAACGCTGACCGGCCCCTCGTCAACACGGCCATTGGCGAAGGAGATCCCTCCGCCGAGGCAATGCCGGCGATCAGCAACAACGAGAGCAGGGCTGCAACAATCATGGCCGAAACTGGATCGCTTGATTTCAGGTCGTCACCACTAGCAGCTCCTCTGCATTGTTTGGCGGACGAAAGCCATCTGTCCTGCCCGCGAAGTAGCGTTGGGCAAGCGTGGCGGCCGATACGTGCTGGACCTCTCTAAAGCCGGCATCGCGGGCCAGTGTCAGCATCTCTGTCGGCGTGAAGAAGCTGATAAAGGGCGTGC
>CAZTDK010000614.1:0-4426 GCA_964611965.1 uncultured Binatia bacterium (SeqCode)
GCAGCACCGGCAGTCACATAGCTCGGACGCCCCGTATCACAATACTGCTGCAGGTCAATAGATCAGTGGTTCCGAAACGCGTTCCCGAACAGCAGTCGCGGGATGTTTCGAGGCCCGTCCACTCCGTGCATTGACTTGATGGAAATCCATAACACACCAGGCGCTGGACGTGTCGCACCATACAGTATCGCCGGCACGCAAGTGAACGTGACGACTCTCGCAAGATGCCGCCGGCTCCACACAGCCGCCGGATCGATACCGAATTGGACCAGAAGGCGTCGCCAACGCTATCGATTGACAGCGCCGGGCTTGCACTGGCCAGCGCCGAGGATCAGCATCTCCGCTACAGAAGGGATATCGGCAATGCTCTGCAGAGCCAGTGAATTGGACGGGTACACACTCGATGCCCGTGACGGAAAGATCGGCGCCGTCGGTGACTGCTACTTCGACGATAGGAGTTGGATGGTGGAAGCGCTCGTGGTCCACACCGGGAGCGGACTATCCGACAAGCTCGTGATGGTTCCGTCGGCCGCGTTGCACCCGGCAAACCACGACCAGCGAGCGATTCCGGTGGACCTGACGACGCAAGCGATCACCAACGCCTCGCCGCCGCCGACCGGCCCGCCGGCGAAGCACCCGGCGCATCAGCGCGGCATGTACGCCATGACCGGCTGCCACATCCAAGCAGCGGACGGAGAGCTCGGCCACGTCGAAGACTTCGTCATCGACGACGAGACATGGATGATCCGTTACCTCGTCGTGGACACACGCAAGTGGTGGGCCGGCAAGCGCGTCCTGTTGTCGCCCCAGTGGGTCGGGCGGGTCAATTGGACCGAATCGAAGATTCAGGTTGCCCTGCATCGGGACACCATCGAGCAAGCTCCGGCATACGCGGCGGATGCGCCGATCACGCGCGAGTATGAAGCGGCGTTGTACCGGCACTACGCGCGCGAGCGCTATTGGTAGCGGGGCGCCGGCGCCACCGCCTGCTGAACAACGCGGCCGCGAGGAGCACGAGCCCGCCACGTCCCTGACCTCCGGCTGATTGATCGAGCTGACAGCCTTCATCGGCGACACGCCTGGGCGACACCGCCGCTGTCGGTGATGGGCTCTGCGTCACTACAGGAGAAACGCTCGCTGTTGGCGTCGATGTAGGTGTAGGTGTAGGTGTAGCCACTGCCGTGAGCGTCTGTGTCGGTGAGGGAGTTGCCGTCGCCGTCGGCGTGGGAGTCAGGGTCGGTGTAAATGCTGGCGCGTCTCCAATCTCGAGCGTGTACGACGGCGAAGACACCGTGTGCGACGGACCCTCATGGTAGTAGGGACCACACAGTTCCTCGGTGCCATAGGTGACGTCGAGCTGGAGGCTCGTGGTTCCCGCCTGCACGGCTTTGAAGTGGAAGGTGGTGCGCCCGTCGCTATCGATCGCTTCGAGCAGGGGCGCGGTCCCGCGGACCTCGACGTTGTCTACGCTATAGACGGCATAGCTCACGTTGAAGCGCAGCTCGACCGTGTCGCCGACCACGGGCTTCGCCGGGAGAACTTGCAGATCGTCGAAGCCTACGCTTCCAGGGACCTCGAAACAGCAATTCTCGACGAAACAAATCATCCCGTCTCGATTGCCGACATCGGCTACCCTTCGACCTGTCGGATCGCTCAGAATCACGCCGCTGAGCGCGAAGGTAATCGTGTCAGTGACAAGCGTATAGATGTTGCAAGTAAACAGGACGACGCCATCGGCTATTGGATCGGTGTTATCGGTCGCGAGCACCAGTGCCCGCACCCCGATGCAATCGCCACCGGTACAGCCGCTGGGACGGAACGCAAAGGAGGTCGCGCCCTTGTTGATGTCGGGATTGACACTGCAATCTGGTCTGCCGTTTACCCGCGCGTCAATGCCTGCACCCGCAGGAAAGGTGATATCACCTTGCGTCCCGGCAATCTGCGCGCCGCCAGTCGCCAGCCTCACCTCGATGCTGCTCGGAACAGGGCAGGTCCCCTGATCCGGAATCCACAGCGCTGGCCCAGACGGGGTCGGCCGTGGCAGCAGGCACTGCGCATCCGCTGCGGCCGCAATGCAGCACAGGCCGGCGACTAGCCATACTCTGTGAAGGACTTCTCGCATTGTTCGCTGATCCATGTCGGTTGCCCCCTCCGAACAGATTCGGCCAGGTTCGTGATCCAGCCGCGCTGTGGTATCACGCAGGCGTCAATGTTTGAACCCGTGATGTGAGGCGAGATGTGAATTTGCATGGGGCGGGACTGTCCTGGCCAGTAAGCCGTCCGCTCCACCGCCACCAAGACCGAGCCTGACTGACGGCGTGCGCTATTCCACCGTGACCGTGCCGTCTTCGACGATCACGTCGTAGTGATAACCGGCGCCGAGGTCGCGGTTGGTCACGAGCTTGCCGCGCACCAGCACCGTGTTGCCGACGGCGGCGGTGGTGCTGGTCGAGACGGTGAGGTCGTTGCTTCCGGCGCTGCCGGTACCGTCCTGCACATGCACCCAGTTCTTGCCCATGACGGCCGGGGTGAACTTGACCACCTTGCCACGCACGCTCACGTCCTTGCCCGCCAGGTCGGCCTTGTTCGAGAACAATTCCCCGACCGTCTGGCCGCCGTCGGCTTTCTTGATGTTCGAAAGGTCGACTGCCACCTGCTCCCCGGCAGCGGCGCCTTGGCTGGCGGCGCCGTGCGCGGCGTGCGCCGCCACCACCTCGTCGCTCGCGGCCTTGCCGCCGAACACCTGGACCTCGGGGACGAAGTAGATCACTTCGAACGTCCGCCCCAGCGTCTTACTCTGAAAATTCGCCATCGGCATGCCGTCCGGCACCACCACTATGTCGCCCGTGGCAACGGTAAACTGCGGCGCCGCCGCCCAGATTTTCTTGGAGCCGTCGTCGACCTGCACGTAGGTGTAGCCGCCGGAGTTCATCGTCTCCACGACCTTCCCTTTGGTGCCGCTGCCGGCCGCCGCGCCGAGCGCAGCGGGGGGATGCTGGGCCGCGGCAGGCTGCACCTGGCAACCGAGCAGCACCAGCACTGCAATGCTGGTGACGAACGCAGGCACGGGTTGTTTCACGATGGCTCCTCCACTGGTTGACGGTGAACGTCCAGACGCGCGCGGCGCGTTGTCACACGCGTAGCGCAGTCGCCCCTCAATTGAAAGACACCGCCGCGCGCGGCCGCGTGTACCACCACGCCCACGCGATCAGCACGCCCTGCAGCGGCAGGCGCACCCACAACGCCACCATGTTTACCGGTTCGCCCTCGCGCAGCGGGATGGCATGCAGCAGCATGTTGACGTTGGCGGGAAACACGGCGATCAACAACGCGATAATGCCCCACGCGGCGAACACGCGGGTTCCGGGAAGCAGCACCAGGATTCCCAGCGCAATCTCACACACGCCCGACACGTAGACCAACGCGGCATGCCACGGCAGGTAATCCGGTACGATGCGGATGAAGAAGGCCGCGTTGACGAAGTGCATGATCCCCGCCGTGAGATAGACGAGGCTCATGAGCCACAGGAGCACTTGTCTGATGAGCGCCATGGTCACGCCTCTCCGTCCCGCTCACTTGCAGGTCGAGATGCCGCCGTCGACCGGAATGACCGCGCCGGTCACGTACGCGCCGGCGCGCGACGCCAGATAGATCGCGATCCCGGCCATGTCTTCCGGCTCGCCGATACGGCCGAGCGGGCAGCTGGCGACGATCGCGTCTTTGAAGCGTTCCAGCGTCACCGCCATCATCTTGCTCTCGAACGGTCCGGGGGCAATGGCATTCACGGTAATGCCGCGCGACGCCAGCTGCCGCGCCAACACCCGCGTCAGATGATGCAGAGCGGCTTTGCTGGCCGAATACGCGTAGGTCTCCAGCAGCGGAACCTGCAGCCCGTCGATCGAGCCAACGTTGATGACGCGTGCGGGATCGCCGGGTGCGGCACCCTTCTCCAAGAGCGGCAGCAGGGCGCGCGTCAACAGGAAGGGACCTTTGACATTGAGGGCCAGGACTTTGTCCCATGCCTCATCGGGATACTCTGCCAGCGGCGCCCCCCAGTTCGCGCCGGCATTGTTCACCAGGATCTGCACCGCGGGTTCGTGCTGCGCCACGTGCGCGGCGAGGTGTCGTGCACCGGCCTCGGTGCTGACATCAGCGGGCACCGCAAGGCAGTGCCCCGATTTCGACAGCTCGTTTGCTGCCTGCTCGCACACGTCGCGCTTGCGCGACGAGATGTACACTTTGGCGCCGGCCTCGACCAGGCCGCGCGCGATCATCAGCCCGATGCCACGCGAGCCCCCGGTTACGACGGCAACTTTTCCCTCAATCGAAAACAAATCCTTCACCGCAGTCCTCCTGTGGCGTTCGTTGAGCTGCGCCGTCCTCGGCGCGGCACAGTCTTACCACACCATGGGGAGAAAAGGGGAAG
>CAZTDK010000615.1:0-4415 GCA_964611965.1 uncultured Binatia bacterium (SeqCode)
GCGCACGACGGCGAGGAGACGGTCGTCACCACTGAGGAAGAGCCGCAGCCAGCGGAGCCAGTCGTCGCCGAGCCGTTGCCGCCCGACTATCGCGAGGACTTGGCGCGGCGCAAGTTCTACTTCGACGGCGGACAGGTCGAGATCGCCACGCATTTGGTCTACGAACTCGACCCTGACGGCAAACAGCTTCGCGTCGTGCGGTTTACCGACTACACGGCGGACAAAGTGCGCACGCTCTACCCGAACGCCGCCGAGCTTCGCTCCGAGTGGGCCGATCCAGACCGTCGGCAGGAGATCATCGAGAAACTCGCGGAGCGCGGCATCAGCTTCGACCAGCTCGCTACCGCGGCCGACCAGCCGGACGCCGACCCGCTCGACCTTCTCTGCCACATCGCTTTCAACGCACCACTCCGTACCCGTCGTGAACGCGCTCAGGCGCTCCGCAGCGAGAAGAAAGACTTCTTCGCTCAGTACGGCCCCGAGGCCGTGGATATCCTCAACGAACTCCTCGACAAGTACACCGAGCACGGCACGGCACAGTTCGTCATCCCTGACGTGCTCAAGGTCCCGCCCATTTCCAAACGGGGCAACGTTATCGAGATCGCTAAATTCTTCGGCGGACCGGACAAGCTCCGCATTGCCGTAAACCAGCTACAAACCCTGCTCTATGCCGCCTAAGAAAACCCGCGCAGCGGAAGCGCCACGTACCACCGCCCAACAACTCGGTACCCTCATCAAGTCTGCGCGCGACATCATGCGCAAGGACAAGGGGCTCAACGGCGACCTCGATCGTCTGCCGATGCTCACGTGGATCATGTTCCTGAAATTTCTCGACGACCTGGAGTTGCAGCGAGAGGCAGATGCGAAACTGGCCGGCAAGAAATTCCGGCCCGCTCTTGAGGCCCCCTACCGATGGCGCGATTGGGCCGCAAGCGCAGCGGGCATAACCGGCGATGAACTGCTCGCGTTCATCAACCAGGACGAGTGCACCCGACCGGACGGGAAACGTGGTCTTGGCCTCTTCGCCTACCTACGCCAGCTCACCAGTTCCAATGGCGACGACCGACGCGACGTCATAGCCACCGTGTTTCGCGGCGTCCAAAACCGCATGGGCAGCGGCTACCTACTGCGAGATGTGATCAACAAAGTCGGGGGAATTCACTTCACCTCAAGCGACGAACTCCACACGCTCGGTGCCCTCTATGAGTCAATGCTTCGAGAAATGCGCGACTCGGCCGGCGATTCCGGCGAGTTCTATACGCCCCGACCAGTCGTCCGCTTCATCGTCGAAGTCACCAGACCGCGCCTCGGCGAAACGGTGCTCGATCCTGCGTGCGGCACCGGCGGCTTTCTCGTCGAGTCCTTTAACCAGCTGAGCGGCCAGGTCAAAACCGTTGCCGACAGGCAGCTCCTACAGACAGGTTCTCTCTTCGGTTGCGAAGCCAAGTCCCTTCCCTACCTGCTTGCGCAAATGAACCTCTTGCTGCACGGGCTTGACGCTCCGCACATCGATCCCGGCAACGCGCTGCGTTTCAAGCTGACTGAACTTGGTGAAAAGGACCGGGTCGACGTAATCCTGACGAATCCACCCTTCGGGGGCGAGGAGGAGAAGGGCATTCAGGGTAACTTCCCCGAGGACAAGCAGACGTCAGAAACGGCGCTCCTCTTCCTACAGCTCATCATGCGCAAGCTGCGCAAGGCTCCGAAAGCGGGCGTGCCGCCGGCCCGAGCCGCGGTCATCGTTCCCAATGGCACGCTCTTCGGCGACGGGGTATGTGCTCGTATCAAGGAAGATCTCCTCAAGGAGTTCAACCTCCACACCATCGTGCGCCTCCCCAACGGTGTCTTTGCACCCTACACGATAATTCCCACGAATATTCTTTTCTTCGACCGCTCCGGGCCGACCAAGGACTTGTGGTATTACGAACACCCACTGCCGGAGGGCCGGAAGAACTATACCAAGACCCAACCGCTTCACTTCGAGGAGTTCGCCCCCTGCCTCGCCTGGTGGAAGAAACGCGAAGAGAACGAGAACGCCTGGAACGTTTCTGCCAAAGAACTCCTGGAATACAATCCTGACGGTACGTTGAAAGCGGTCAACCTCGACCGCAAGAATCCACGCGCGACAGACGATATCACTCACCTTCCCCCTGCGCAGCTCGCCGCGAGCATCTTGCAGAAGGAGCAGCGGATCGCAGAACTCATGGCGAACATTCGGAAGCTGCTCGCAAAGCACGGAGCATGAGCTGGCCAAGGTTACCCCTCGGGGAAGTGCTTCGGTATGTGGCTCGGCCGGTTGATGTGAAACCTAACGAAACATACCGCGAGATCGGCATTCGATCCCACAGCAAGGGCGTGTTCCACAAGCCACCTGTCTCTGGCATGGAGCTCGGCAACAAACGCGTGTTCTGGGTGCAACCTGGTGACTTCGTCTTGAACATCGTGTTCGCGTGGGAGGGGGCTGTCGCCATATTGGGCGAAGCAGAATCCGGCATGATCGGTTCGCACCGATTCCCGACGTTTCGCGCCGATGAATCTCGCCTCGATAACCGCTTCCTGCTCGCCTATTTCAAGACTCACGAGGGCCGTGAGTTGCTCGGAAGAGTCTCACCCGGCGGAGCCGGCCGCAACCGCACCCTGTCCAAGACAGCATTCCTTGAACAACCTGTTCCTGTGCCACCCCTACCGGAACAGCAGCGGGTCGTGTCGCGGATTGAGGAGCTTGCTGCTCAAATCGCCGAGGCTCGTTCCCTCCGCCACAGCGCATCGGATGAGACCGAGGCCCTCGTCAAAGCAGCTCTCCATCGTCTAGCAAATGACATCAATCCGGGCGGTGTATTAGGAGACGTGTTGTGCGCGCCGCCTCGCAATGGTTGGTCCGCCAAGTGTGACAATGCCGACGACGGCATACCGGTGCTTTCCCTCAGTGCTGTTACAGGGTTTCGCTACCGAAGCACGGAAATCAAAAGGACATCTCTTCATGCCCCCAAAGACGGGCACTTCTGGCTCCGTCCAGGTGATGTTCTCGTCACGCGGAGCAACACTCCTGAACTAGTTGGCCATGCCGCAATCTACGACGGCAAGCCAGCACCGTGCATCTATCCGGACCTCATGATGCGCCTCGAATTCAAGGGCGAGGATGTCGATCGTCGTTTCGTCTGGTATTGGCTCCAGTCGCCTTCAGCCCGCGAATTCATCACTCGCCGGGCCAAAGGGACCAGCCCCACAATGAAAAAGATTTCTCAAGGAATCGTGATGGCGATTCCATTTCCATCAACTCTTCCGGTTCTGGAGCAACGCCGGATCGTGGCCGAGCTTGATGCTTTGCAGGCGAAGGTGGATGCGCTCAAACGGCTGCAGGCTGAGACGACAACCGAACTCGACGCCCTCCTGCCATCCATCCTCGATCGCGCATTCACGGGTCAACTATAGGCGCATCGCTTGCCCCGTATGGACAAAACCCCCACGACTCCCGTCTACTTCGCCGAGTGCTTTGGGGTCTCAAAGACGCAACTTGCGCGCCACGGAGCGTTCAATATCTCGCTCGTCACGGACCTGCCTCTGTTCATCGATCCCTTCCTTCTCTTCAACAGTAGGAAGCCGCAGTACCAGCGGTTGCACGATGAGATCATTCGCTACCTTCGATTCCTTAGAGACAAGGCTGCCGCTGAACATCTCGATCCAGGACTCATGACTGCTTGGTATCACTTCCCCGAAGTGAGGCAGACGTGGCTTGGTTTTTCACAAAGCAGCAACCAAGGACATGGTCTTGGTCGTGATTTCGCCGCGTCCCTCCATCAGAACCTTCACAAGATCTTTCACAATTTCGGCAACGAGCAAATCACCCGCGGTAGCCACCTTGAAAAGCTCTGTCTTGTGAAGGATGGCGTCGGGCGGGACAACATCAGCGACTTCACCACGAACCTCATCCGTCGTTTCCTTGCCGAGTACACGCAGCGCTTCGCGTCCAAGCACATCGATCCCTTGCTGCGCAAACGCATCCATCTAACCAAGGTTCGCTTCAACTACGACACCGAGACGTGGGAATCGGAATGGTTCGATCTTCCTTGGCGTGGTGGTGATTACGTACTCCTCACGCCGAAGGACATGCTCACAAAGGACGACACGTGGATCAACAAGAACGACTTGGTTGACGACTTCGATCGTATTCCGGCCGCGATCCCGAATGACGCACTCCGCGCCCAGGTCAACAACTATTTCCGGAAGCAGCTGCCGATAGAACCAAGCCGCAAGGACGAGCGCGAAGCAGTGAGCCGCACGATCCTCGAGTTCCCAGAACTCATCGACTGGTACATTCGCTATAAGGAGGAACACGGAGAGGACGCAGAAAGTATCAGCGCGATGAGGGTTGCCTTCTCCCAGGCCCTCTACACTGAGCAGTTCCGAGAGCTACG
>CAZTDK010000616.1:0-4409 GCA_964611965.1 uncultured Binatia bacterium (SeqCode)
CGTAGCACATGCCGCGATCCAACATCTCTTTGAGATCCGGATCGTCTTCGCCGGCCTTCTTGGGTTTGTACGCGACCACCGGATCCTTGACGAACCGCCGGATCAAGCTCTCCAGTGAAAAATCCGAGCCTTCGAACTCCGGCGTGTGATGAATCGCCCCGGTCGGGCACGGCTCGCTGCACAGGCCGCAATACATGCACTTCGCCATATCGATGTCGAAGCGCGTCATCACCATGCCTTTGGTGGCTTTGTCCTTCGTGACATCGATGACGATGCAATCGATCGGACAGGCGCGCTCACAGGCCAGGCAACCGGTGCAGATCTCCAAGTCCACCTCGAGAATGCCGCGATAGCGGAAGGGCAGGGTGTCTTGGACACGCATCGGCATGCGGTCCGGGTACTGCACCGTCGATGGCTTGCGCACGAAATGCGAGAAGGTCACCGCCATGCCGTCGAGGATGGTCTTGCACACGTCGGCGATGCCGCCGAGGTAACTGTTTCGGTTCATGCCTCCCTCAGGACAATGGGCTCAACAGCAGTTGGTGCCGCTGGCGGATACGGGCGCGCCGCAGGTGGAAGGCGACGCGGCGGAAGAAGTAGACGATGATCGTCAGCCCGATCAAGGACATGACGCCGCGGACCATCCCCGGGATCACGCCCCCTTCGGGGAATAGCAAGACCCACAACGCCGTTCCGAGGACGTTCACGAACGAAATCGGCACCAGATACTTCCAGCACACGGCCATCAGCTGATCGACGCGCGTGCGCGGCAGTGTGGCGCGGATCCACATGGCCACCAGGACCCAGAAGTACGATTTGACGAAAAAGGTCAGGAACTCGAGAACCCCGCGCAGCAAGGGGTTCTCCGTTACCGGCGGAATCTGCCAGCCGCCGAGGAACAGTGTCGTGAGCAGCGCGCCGATGACATACAGGTTCCCCCATTCCGCCATGAAGAAGATGAGGTAGCGGACGCCCGAGTACTCGGTGACGAAGCCCGCCACCAGTTCCGAGTCTGCTTCCGGGAGATCGAAAGGGGTGCGGTTGCCTTCGGCGAGCGCCGACGTGAAGAAGATGAAGAACGCGACGAAGGTGAACGGGCTGGCGAACACGAACCAATTCCACGGCGCCCAGCCTTGCGCTTGGATGATGCCCTGCATGCTCAAAGTGCCGGTCATCAGCACGATCGGAAAGATCGACAAGCCCGCCGGGATCTCATAGCTGACGATCTGCGCCGCCGAGCGGATGCCGCCGATCAACGACCACTTGTTGTTCGACGCCCATCCGGCCATCAGGATCCCGACCACCACGAGCGAGGTGACCGTGGTCACGTACAGGATCCCGACGTTCATGTCGGCGATGATCAGGTGGCTGCCGAAAGGCAAAACGACGAAGGCGGCCACGAAACCCATCATGACGATGTACGGCGCCAGCGAGAACAAGATGCGGTCGGCCGCGGCGGGGATGATGTCTTCCTTCATCAGCAGCTTGATGCCGTCGACCAGCCACTGCAGGATCCCTTGCGGTCCCACCCGGTTGGGCCCGATGCGCGATTGGATGCGCGCCCACACCCGCCGCTCGACGAACGTGGTCACACCGGAAACGTTGAGGATGAACACCAGCAAGACGATGGCCGCAAACACCACCATGCCGACGGCGTAGACCAGACCGGTCGGCAGCCCGCCGGTGTATCCCTGGGCAATCAGGCTATCGAGAAAATCTTGCATCGGAGGAATTTACTCACTGAGTCATTGAGTCATTGCGCCATTGCAATGAGCCAACGACCCGATGACTCAATCACGCAATTCTTCACCGATCCACCTCCGGCGCCACGATATCCATGCTGGCGATTACCGCGACCAGGTCGGCGAGCATCAGGCCGCGGCTGACGCGGTCGATGATGCTCATCGCCGAGAACGATCCGGTGCGCACCTTGCACCGGTACGGGAATTCGCTGCCGTCGCTGACCGCGTACCAGCCCATGTCGCCGCGCGCGCTTTCCACGCGAATGTAAGCGTCGCCGGCGGGCGGCTTGAACTTGCGCGGCACCTTGGCGATAACCGGCCCGTCGGGCATTTGCTTGAAGCACTGGCGCAGGATGCGGACGCTCTCCGTCATCTCGTGAATGCGCACGATGTAGCGATCGAAGCAATCGCCCAGCGTCCCGACCTCGCCGCGGCCGACGGGAATATCGAACTCAAGTTCCGGATAGACCGAGTAGGGCTCGTCGCGGCGCACGTCGTATTTCACTCCCGAGGCACGCAAATTGGGCCCGACGAGGTTGTAGTTGATGGCGACCTCCGGCGAGACCGCCGCGACATTGGCAATCCGTGCCAGGTAGATGGTGTTGTACGTGATCAGGTCATTGAACTCGGCGAGCATCGGCTCGAAGTTATCGAGGAAGGTGAGGCTGCGTTCGATGAAGCCCGGCGGCAGATCCCACGCTACACCGCCGATGCGCATGTAGTTGTAGGTCAACCGCGCGCCGCACAGCTCTTCGAGCAGGTCGTTGATGATCTCGCGTTCGCGGAAGGCGTGGAAGAATGGGGTTTGCGCACCGATGTCGAGGATCATCGTGCCCACCGACAGGAGGTGGCTCGAGATGCGGTTGAACTCCGCAGCGATGACGCGGCAGTACTCGCCGCGCTTCGGCACCTCGATGTCCGCAAGCTTCTCGCACACCATGCCCCAGCCCTGGTTGCAGAACATGGCGGCCACGTAGTCGACGCGGTCGGTGTACGGCATGAAACCGTGGTAGCCGACCTTTTCGGAGATCTTTTCGATGGAGCGATGCAGATAGCCGACGTCAGGGATGGCCTCGCGCATTACCTCGCCGTCGGCTTTCACCACGAAGCGCAGCACGCCGTGCGTGCTGGGGTGCTGCGGCCCCATGTTGAGCGTCATCTCTTCGGTCTCGAGACCGTCGGCGCCGCTGCGCTGCACTTCAACTTCAAAGCCGGCGAGGCTCATCTGGTAACCTCTTCTTCTCCCTCGCCCCCTGGAAGAGGGTAGGGGTGAGGGCTCTTGCGCAACGCCGCCAACGCGCTCATCGCAGCAAGCTCTCTCGCCGTGTGCTGATGCCGTGATACTCCTCGGGCTCGACGAAATCTTTGCGCAGCGGATAGCCGATCCAGTCCTCCGGCATGAGCAGGCGGCGCAGATCGGAGTGGCCTTCGAACGTCACTCCGAGCAAATCGTAGATTTCGCGCTCGTGCCAGTTGGCGGCTTTCCACACGTTCTCGACGGTCGGTATGACCGGATTGTCCCGTGGCGCGTCGACCTTGAGCACGATCCAGTGCCGGTGGGCGTACGAGTAGAGGTGATAGACGACCTGGATGACGTTCTTCGCCTTGTAATCGACACCGGACTGATTCGACAGGCTGTCGAACGCCAAGTCGGGATCGTTGTGCAGGAAGCGGCAGACGGCAACAAGTGCCTCCGGTAGAACGATAATAGACGGGTCTTTCGCCTGCAGGGTGCAGTCGCCGACGCCCGCCTCGAATCGCGCTTTGAGGCGCTGATGAATTACCGCAGCTTCCATGGGGGGAACGGAGTCTGTCTGTGGTCTACGAGTCTGTTGTCCGTCGTTTGTCGTCTCAAGCGGCAGCCACCGCTTCTTTGCGCACCAGCCACTTCTCCTTCATCATCTTCTCTTGCAGCTTGAGAATCCCCTCGGTCAGGGCTTCGGGTCGTGGTGGGCAGCCGGGAATGTACACGTCGACCGGGATGACCTTGTCCACGCCGTCGCAGACGGAGTAGGCCAGCTGGAAGAGGCCGCCGCAGTTGGCGCAGCTCCCCATGGAGACCACGTAGCGCGGCTCGGGCATCTGCTCGTAAAGGATGCGGGTGCGCAACGCCATCTTGAGGGTCAGTGTGCCGGCGACGATCATGAGATCCGATTGGCGCGGGGACATGCGGGGGGCCGTCCCGAAACGGTCGACGTCGGCACGCGGTCCCTGCGTCTGCATCATCTCTATGGCGCAACACGCCAGGCCGAAGAGCATCCACCACACCGACGACTTGCGGGTCCAATTGAGAAACGCATCGGCATTGGTGGTTATCACGTTCCCCGGCAGCGAATTGATCAATGACATATGGTTCTCGCTCTCTCTCCGCCCCGGTTCACGCGGCCTTGCGCATCGAATCTTCGCTGCGGTCCGCCGCCGGTACGCGCTTCAGCCATTCGAGGTCGCCCTTGACCCAGACGTACACCAAGCCGACGAAGAGAATGCCGAGGAAGACGAGGATTTCCATGAAGACCAAGAGCCCTTGCCCTTTCATCACCCACTCACGATAGACCACGGCCACCGGATAGATGAAAGCGATCTCGACGTCGAAGACCACGAAGATCAGGGCGACCATGTAGAAGCGGATGTTGAAATTCACCCAGGCATTGCCGGTCGGCGGCTCGC
>CAZTDK010000617.1:0-4398 GCA_964611965.1 uncultured Binatia bacterium (SeqCode)
ATACCTCCGGCGGCACCACCGCCGGCTCGTCGCCAAAGCGCACCACGCCGCGCACACCGTGGGCGTAGTGGACCGCACGAAATACGCTCGCGTCGAAGGCCGCGAACAAGTACCCGGGAAACAGCGGCTGCGTCACCTCGCGCCGGTAGCCGTGCACAATGGCCCGGCGGCGATACCGCGGACAGCACACCTGGCTGCAGAGCCGTTGCAGCTGCTCCTCGGCGAGATCTTCCCGCCGCGGCTGCGTGGCCACCGCGTACCACCGCGGGCCTTCGTCAGGGCGCAGGTCCTGCTCCAATGCATATGCTCTTGTCTGCAGAGCCGCACCGGTCTCCATCGTTATGACCTCTCAACGGCGTCTTCGGTTTCGGGCGTGCGCCCGTAGCCGTGGCCGTACGCTCCGCGCCGGGGGTAGCCCTGATAGAGCTGATGATAGTAGTCGGCATAGCGGCCACCGGTGATGTTGACCTTGTTGAGCAGGCCGCCGAGGACGCGGCTGTGCACGCCGTCGAGCTGCGCCAGCGCCTTGAGCACAACGTCGCGGCTCCACTCCCCGCCGGAGATGACCAGCAGAACACCGTCGGCCTTGGTGGCCAAGACGATGCTATCGGTCACCGGAATGATCGGCGGCGAGTCGATGAGTACGAAGTCGAATTGCTCACGCGCAGTGGCCAGGACCGTCGTCATACGCTGTGAGCCAAGGAGCTCGGCCGGATTCGGCGGCACACGACCTGCCGGCAGAATGAACAGCCCAGCTCCCTCGCTGGTGTCACCGGAGATCGGGCACAAGGGCGAACGCTGGATCGCTTCGTCCAAGCCGATCTGCCCGGCGAGAACATTGGACAGCCCGGTATCGCCGGGCACTCTCAGCAACTGGTGGCACGTCGGCTTGCGCAAGTCGGCGTCGATCACCAACACCCGCGCCCCGGAGAGGGTCAATGTGATTGCTAGGTTGATGGTGGTCGCGCTCTTGCCTTCTCCTGCCTGACTGCTGGTGACCAGCACGACCTTCGGGGGATGATCCGGCAGGGCGAACATGAGGTTGGTGCGGACGGCGCGGTAGGCCTCGCTGACCACCGAGAACGGACGGAGCAAGGTGACCAGATCGCTGGAGGGTGCCTCGAAGTCCTGGATGTCGCTGAGCGACCGGCCGAACTGTTCCGCCTCGCCCAGACGCCGAAAATCCGGAATCACCCCAAACGCCGGCAAATCGAGCTGCGTCACCATCTCTTCGGGCGTGTTGATCGTGGTATCCAAGCGCTCGATCAGCACGCAACCGAGCAATCCGCCGATCAGCCCGAACAGAATCCCGCCCAGGAGCGTGTGCCTGGTGTCCGGGAAGCTCGGAGTGGTCGGCGCTACGGCGCGGTCAACCAGCGCCACATTGGTCCACTGCGCGGCATTGACGAGGTTCACCGTCTTGGCCTGATCGAGCACGCTGGCATAGAGCTGCGCATTGCTTTCCGCGTCACGTTGATAGAGCGACAGTTGCACCAGGTCGCGATCCTCGCGGCCGGCATTGGCGCTGAGCGCTGCGAGATTGGCGCGCAACCCCGATTCCTTGGCGCGTGCGGCCTCGAACACGGCCTGCAACCGGGTGCGGGCCTGCTCGGCCTCTTTGGTCAACTGCTCCTGCAGGGCAGCGAGGCGGGCACGCTGAGCAACCATGTCCGGATGATTGGAGCCGAAGTGCTGCAGGTTCGACTGATACGCCGCCTCCATGGCGAGCAGTTGCTCGCGCAGGGCTTGGACACCGCCGTCGGGCAGCGTGGCGCTCAACTGTTTGGAGCTCAGGCCGGCGGCGTTGCGGTAGGTGGCCTCCGCGACGATCCGATCGCCTTCCGATTTGGTCAAGAGTTTATTCAGCTGCTGAAGCGATTGTCGGCTGAGCGTCACCGCCCCTTTCGGCAGGTTGAAAATACCATGCTCGAGCTGGTAGTCGGCGAGCGCCCGGCGCGACGCTTCGAGTTGCTCGCGCACCTCGGTGAGTTGCCGTCCCAGGAGCCCTTGCGCATCAGACAAGGACGCGACCTTGGTCTTGGCATCCATGTCGATGAACGCCTGCACGTGGGTATTCGCGATGCGGGCGGCGAGGACGGGGTCGGGGCTGGTGACCTTGAGGTCCACCAACGAGGTTCCGCGCACCGGCGCGGCGGTGATCCCTGCATAGTAGCGGTTGATGATGTCGAGACCGACGGCGTCCCAGTCGTCCGCTGGAGGAGCATCGGCGGTCACGACCGCCGGTTTGGGAGCCACGACCAAGCGGGCGACGGCGACGCCACCGGTGAACCAGCTGCGCACATTGTCCCAGGCGGCCGCCACGATCGAGCGCGGGGCGGCGCCGGTGACGGCCGGATCGAACCACGCCGGGCCGCGCGCCCGCTCCGCGGCGATGACCTGGGCCGCAAGGATCTTGGTGGTCAGCAGCCGTGTCGCCAGCTCCGGAGGCACCGGAGCGGAACGCCCGAGAGAGTCCAGGTCGACGCTCTTGCCAGGCGGCAAGGCCTTCTTGAACTCGACGGTCGCCTGCGCCACGTAGAGGCGTGGCTGGCGGAAGGTGATGAAGGCCGCCACCGCCAGCCCCAGGAGGGTGGTCGCCAGCAGGAACCAGCGCCGGCTGGAGATCATACGCCAGTAGGTTGCCAGCTCACTGTGCGTATGCGCGCCCGCGCCGCGCGGCGGCGCGAGCTCCAGGCCCAGCGCGGGAGCGGTGTATCCGCCGCCAGCTGCTTCGACGCGGGCAATTGGATGCGACGCGCTGCCGGGGGCAAACGGGTAGCTACTCATTCGACTGGCTCCAGTCCGCACAACGTGATCCGCTGCCCCCCCTTTGCCAAAGGGGGGAAGAAGAAAATCGACAGTCCCCAAAGGAGAAGGCCATGGTGAGGTTTTGAGATTCTCTGGATGTTTCAACAGGCGGCGGGCGCGAGAGACCGGGAACGTGGCAGGTGGCGCGCGTGCACATCAGAACACCGTCGCCGTACCGCCAACCCCGAAATGGACGATGGCCACCATGGTCTTATACAGGCCGTACGCCATCATGCGCCCGGTGGTGGCCGGCACGACGATGCGGTCGTTGGGCTCGAGAAGCACGTCGGGCTGCTGTTGATCGACGATCGCAGCGGTGTCGATATCGCGTTGCTCGGTACTGCCCAGACCGGTGACGCGCAGCAGTTTCACGTGTCGGCGGTCGGCAGGGTACGTCATACCTCCAGCGGTTGCGAGCAGCTGCGACAGCGCCATGGACCGACCCAGCGGATAGGCACCCGGCTTCTCGATTTCACCTTCGACAAACGCCTGGCCCGCATCTGGAACGACGATCATGTCACCCGCCCGCAGCGGCAAGAGCAACGGCGACACGTTCTCGGCCGCGGCGGTATCCAGGCGGAACACCACGGTGTCGCTGCCCCCGTCATCCAGCGGTGCGGTGATCACCTGCGCGGTGGCCGCATCGAGGAGCGCATCGTCGGCGCCACTCGCCGCGCTGCCTGGTGCCGCCGGTCGCAGCTTCACGTAGTTGCCGGCGCGCTCCGCCAGACCGCCCGCGATCGCCAGCATGTCGACCAGGGTTTGATCGTCGCGCGAGAGATTGTACTGCCCGGGTCGCGCCACGGCGCCAAGAACGATCACGCGGCGGGCCTGATATTCCTTCAGCGACACCCCGAGCAGCGGGTGGGTGAGCACTCCGGAATGCTGCAGGTTGTCGCGCAGCGCGTCGCGAAATTGCGGCAAGGTCAAGCCGGCAACGAGCATCGGGGCAAGCACGGGCAGGCTGATGTAGCCGCCGTCGTCGACGCGCACTTCGGAGTCGAAATCCCCACCGCCCGGATGGAAGTTGTAAATCTTGATCAGCAACAGGTCGCCGGTGCCGATGCGATACTCGCCGGTCGCGTTGGCCACTTTCTGGCGTGCCGCGACGAGGGCGCGGAGGCGTTCGAGGTTACCGGGTGCGGCCACCTGATCCAGCAGCGGGGTGCCCGGCGGTGGCACGACGACGCGCGGCGTACTGCAGGCCGCGACCAACAGCACCATGATAACGAATGGCACACGCGTGCGGCCGTGTTTTCTACCGGCTATAGCGATCATCCTTCACCACCGATCGCCATCATGGATGGACCGCGTCGCCGTGCTCATTGGGACCGACTGGCAGCCAACGGCTTCGCCTGGGTCGAGCCCGAGCCCGACGTCTCCGTAATGCCAATGGCAATGCCGCCAGCGGCGGCGGCGGCACCGACGCCGATCGCGAGCACTTCGGTTGCCATGGTCGCACCCGCCGCTGGCGCCGCAACTGGGGCTGCAAGGGCCGCGAGAGCCGTGGAACAATCAGAGGCACTGGCAACCATGGTGATGCAGGATCCGAAGGACTGATCCGCGGCACGTGCACAGATGCGATATGCG
>CAZTDK010000618.1:0-4396 GCA_964611965.1 uncultured Binatia bacterium (SeqCode)
GCCGAAATAGCCGATCTGCGCGCTTGTCAGGCATCGGTGCCGTTGTCATAGTGAGTGGCCAAGCCTCTGTGGTTCGCGGGCATGCTCACACTCAAGCGGTGCGAGTCGAGCCGGCTGTCGAACTTGGGAGCGCTCACGATGTTGCAGGCTGTGCGGGGCGCGGAAAGGCACCCGGTCGGAGGTCCCAGTATGGATCGACTCTTGTCAGTGAACGTTGGTTTACCACGCGATGTTGCCTGGCATGGCAAGACTGTGCGGACCGCCGTGTGGAAAGAGCCGGTCAAGGGACGGCACCTCGTGCGACGGCTCAACATCGACGGTGACGGGCAAGGCGATCTCGCCGGTCACGGCGGCGAACACCGCGCCGTGTTTGTCTACCAGATCGATTCCTATCGTTACTGGCAGCAGCAACTCGGCCGCGGCGACTTCAGCTTCGGACAGTTCGGAGAGAACTTCACCGTCGACGGTCTGGCTGACGACCAGGTATGCATTGGCGATCGCTACCGCATCGGCGGCGCCCTGTTCGAGGTGACGCAGCCGCGTGTAACCTGCTACCGGGTGGGCATTCGGTTGAACGAGCCGCGCATGGCGAGCCTGCTGGTGGCGCACGGCAGACCCGGCTTCTACTTGCGCGTACTGGAGGAAGGCGAGGTCGGCGCCGGCGATGCGATCGTCAAGGTCGCCGCCGCGCCGGAGCGCGTGACGGTTGCGGCGATCAACGCGCTGCTCTACTTGCCCGGCCATTCCCGCGCACAACTCGAGCAGGCGCTGCGCATCCCGGCATTGAGCGCGGGCTGGCAAGCGTCATTGCGCGCCCTGCTTGCCGACCCGGCGGGTGCTGGCGCCACGACGGGCAATCCCGGACTCGCCCCACCAAGCGGTCCGCCTCCGGCGTGGTCCGGGTTTCGGCGTCTGCGCGTCTCGCGAATCGATCACGAGAGCCGCACCGTCGTCTCGTTGACCTTGGTGCCGGCGGACGACGCACCGCTGGTCGCCGCCCTGCCGGGTCAGTTCGTCATCCTGCGCCTCAACACGACCGCTGGCGCGCCCGCGCTGCTGCGCAGCTATTCCTTGTCGAGCAAACCGAGCGCCGAACACTATCGTCTCAGCATCAAGCGCGAGGACAATGGCGCGGCGGGGACCTATGTGCATAGCCACGTCCGCGTCGGCGACACGCTGGACGTCAGCGCGCCAAGAGGCAGCTTCACGCTGGGCGCGGGCGACGGGCCGGTCGTCTTGCTCAGCGCCGGCGTCGGCGCCACACCGGTCCTTGCCATGTTGCACGCCCTCGCTGCTGCCGCATCGCCACGCGACGTGTGGTGGCTGTACGGCGCACGCAACGGCGATGAGCACCCCTTCGCTGGCGAGGCGCGCCAGTTGCTGCAAGCGTTGCCACACAGCCATGGCCACGTGCGCTACAGCCAGCCGCGTCCCGAGGATCGCCGCAACGTCGATTTCGATGCGGCCGGACATCTGGATATGGCCGTGCTCCGCCAGTTGGAGGTCCCGCGCGTCGCCGACTTCTATTTGTGCGGGCCGCCGGCGTTTCTCAAGGACCTCACCCCCGGGCTGACGGGATGGGGAGTGTCTTCCGAGCACGTGCACACGGAGATCTTCGGTCCGGCGGAATCCAGCACCCCTGGCGTGGTTCCTACGCCGGGCCGGGCCGCGCACCCACCGCCCGGACCTCCGGGCCCAGGGCCGCACGTCGTGTTCGCGCGCAGCGGGTTGAGCGTCGCCTGGAGCCCGACGTTCGATAGCCTGCTTGAATTCGCCGAGGCCTGCGACGTGCCGGTGCGATGGTCGTGTCGCACCGGCGTGTGTCACCGCTGTGAAAGCGGATTGATCACAGGGAACGTTGTCTATGAACCCGAGCCGCTCGAACCGCCGGCGCGCGGCAACCTGCTCATCTGTTGCTCCCAACCGCACGGTGACGTGATCATCGATTTGTAACGGCGGCACGCCCGCCGCGTTTCGACTGCCAGTGTACCGAGAGGCTGTCCCCAGTCACATGGATTCGCCATGCACCTCGAGCAGCAGCGTCGGCACGCCCGCCGTTCGGGAGCGCACGGTGCACACCGAGGTGCCCGGCCGCATGCCCCGGCGGCTCTCGCTGACGTCGACACCGGCGGCCAGCAGGCGGGTGCGCCACGGCTGCAGCTGCGGCACACGATAGGAGACGCCGTAGAAACGGTCCGGACCGGTGGCGGCGTTGGCGCCGATCGCGCAGGCATACTCCAGCGTGATTCCACCGCTGCGGAAGAAAAGCAGTCGTAAGCCGCGGTCGGCGAACTCGCGGTCGAGCGCCAGCCGCAGGCCGGCACGATCGCGCCATACGGCGATGGCACGTTCCGGCGCCGTCGTGTGCACGACGACGTGATCGATGGCCGGCACCGTCGCTGCATCGGGCAACATCACAGGCGCGGCAGGATCGAGACGCACGGCAATGCCGTTGAAGGCATCGCCGGCTGCGGCTCGCAGGGGATCGTCGGCTGCCGCCACGAAGGCAATGGAACGCAGTCCCGGTGCGCCGCTGTCGAGCTCGACCGCGCCGCGCGCCAGCTGGAAACGATATCCGCCACCGTGCAACACCAGCGGCGGCGAACCGAGCAGCACTTCATAGGCGGCCACCTCCGCCTCGAGATTTTCCACGCCAATCTGGACGCTATCGAGCTGCATCTTTATGATGCCGCCATGATGGACACCTACGTCATCTACCACAACCCCCGTTGTTCGAAGAGCCGGGCGGCGCTCGCGCTTCTGCAAGAGCACAATCTCCAGTTGCGTATCGTCGAGTATCTCAAGGATCCGCCGAGCCGCGCCGAGCTCGCGGCGCTGCGTCAGCAGCTCGACCTGCCGCCGCAGCAGTGGGTGCGCAAGGGGGAAGCGGAGTACAAGGCGGCCGGGCTCGGCGCCGGCAGCAGCGAGACGGAGCTGCTCGACGCCATGGCGCAGCATCCGATCCTGATCGAACGGCCGATCCTGGTGCACGGCAACCGCGCCGTCGTCGGCCGCCCGCCCGAGCGTGTGCTGGAGCTGCTCGATGAAGGGCAGTGATCAGGGATTGGTGGATCGCAATCGGCGATCAGCAGCGAGAGGGGAGTTTGCTGGACCAGGGCATTAGCCAGGCTCTGATCACTCATCACTGATCACCGCTGACCGTCCCCCCACTCGCCCAAGCTGAAATGCCGCTCTGCTCGATCTGCCGCTGGTCGTGCGACACGAGCAGCGTGAATCCAAACCGGTCACGCAGCTCGCGCAAATAGCGGCGCAGCTCCTCTTGCCGTGTTTCGTCTTCCGGAACGACGAACGTACGGTAGAACCATGGCTTCGGAAGGTCATAGGTGATGCCGTCGATGTTGTTCACGATGTCGCCGACAAACACGTACGTCCGTGGACCGTCCGGCCCGACGACGTAGGCGACGATGAGCTGACTGCCCGGCGTGTGCCCGCCGGCGTCGATCACGAAGACGCCGGGAAAGGCCTCGCGTCCCGCGCTGTGTAGCGGGATGAGCGGCCCGCCGACAAGCGACTCGATGCGCACGCAGCGCGCTCCGCTGACCTGGTGGAGTCCCGGCCGTGTGGTGTAGTTGGGACGCTCCGCCTGCGCTTCGGTCATGAACACCCGCAGGCGATGACGCACGCCTTTGCACAGGCCGCGGATGCCGCCGGTGTGGTCGGTATGCAGGTGCGTGAAGAGCACGCCACGCACGCGCTCGCGCGCCTCACCCAGTTGCTTGGCGATCGAGACCAGGGGTTGGATGGGCGCGGCGCCACCCAGCAGCTCGAGCGGCTTTCCGAACTTGGTGGCCGCGTCGTGTGTCATGCCGGTGTCGATCAACAAGATGCGTCCGTCCGCCCACTCCAGGACGAAAGCGGGGTGGCTCATGATGTAGGGCTCGCTGGGGTGCGGGTCGAGCTTCGGATCGAGCACGGCGGCGCGCGGCATCGGCTGGCTCGCGGTATTGATATATGTGAGGCGCACCGGGCGGTCGTCGCCGGCGAGGTTGGTGATAATGGCCTCGGCCGTTGGCAACAGCGCACGCTCGTCGCGAATCGCCAGGTGTGCCCACGTGAGACCCACCGCCAGCAACCCCACGCCGATCGCGATCAGGCTTCCCGCGCCGATCAGAAGTTTTCTCTTCATGTGCCGCCCCGCGCGCTGATGCGTCGGGTACGTATTGCAGTTCAGCTTGAGCCGCAAGTGATACGCCCGTGCCCTGTTCCAAAAGAGCACCGGCCGCAACGCCGTAGTACTTTGATTCACACGGCCGACGACGTTTCAGCGATTCAACCTCCCCCTGACCCCCTTGGTAAAAAGGAGGGGGTACGACCCCACTTAACCCGGAAACCCCAGTTAGGGAGAGTTGAAAGAAGCGCATCGTTCTGAAACCCG
>CAZTDK010000619.1:0-4390 GCA_964611965.1 uncultured Binatia bacterium (SeqCode)
GCACCAGTACCGGTGGCAACTCGTTCTGCAACACGAACCCCCAGCTCGACCCGGCGGGGTTGGCCAATAACGGCGGACCGACGCAGACCATCGCACTCGAACCGGGCAGCCCGGCAATCGATGCGGGCGACCAGTCTGTCTGCGCGGCACCTCCCGTCAACAGTCTTGATCAGCGCGGTTACGTCCGGCCGGGTGCGGGTGTCTCACGCTGCTCCATCGGCGCGTATGAGTACAACGCGCAGCCTCCGGGGCCGACCCCCACACCCTGCACCGGCAACTGCGCCACGCCGTCACCGACTCTCACACCCACCGCGACAGCAGCCGCAAGCCCAACACCAGCGCCGATCGTGTGCGTCGGCGACTGCGACGGCCGTGATGGCGTCACCGTCAATGAGATCATCATTCTGGTCAACATGGCGTTGGGCAGTCAAACGCAGCTATCAGCGTGCCCGCTCGGACTTCCTGCAGACATCATGGACGCGTCCCAGGTCGATGTGAGCCTGATCATTCAGGCGGTGAACAACGCGCTGAACGGGTGCGGAGGCTGATCTGTTCGCGCGCCGTATAATCTTGGATGATCCGGCACTGAATGGCTGCCGTCACCTCTCCGGTAGTTTCAAGAAGTGGACGTCCTGCATGACGCCGGTCGTTCACGCAGCCGGCGTCTTCTTGTTGTTGCTGCGCAAAGCCCCGACTGTCAGTTCCTGATACTTCGCCGCACCCGACGGCGGGACCTTCGATGAAGCGGAATGCCGTGAGTCTGTTCCGGTCGCTGTTCCGCTGTTGTCAGCGTTTCTCCTCGAAGCCGTGTTTGAAAAACCCCTTTGGCATCGTCTGATTCCCTGCCACACGCGGGCGCTTGCCGCGTAAACAAGAAAATTGGCTCCCTCGCCGGCATGCAATGCTCCCATGAGGTCGCAGTGCATCCCCCAATTTTCTTGTTGACGCCGCGCCCTGGCGCATGGCGACGGGGACTCGTCCCTTCGGGGATTTGTTCAAACACGAAAAAAGGAGATACGACCATGACAACACAAACCGAAACGACCAAAGAGAAACAGATACCGGCCTTCTACATCTTCGACACCGTCGAGAGCGGCGGCAAGAAGGAAAGCAAGCGCGTCGGCGCTGCCTTCGCCCACAAGAAGGGCACCGGCTACAGCTTCCTCATCAACGGCAAGCGCTACGCGGCGTTCCCGCCCAAGGTGAAGACCGCAGCCGAAACCGTTCAACCAGCAGCAACCGGGGAGAAGGGCGCGTAAGCGCCTTTCTTTCCCTCAACAGCAGGAGGTCCTCATGCAATACACAGTACGACCGCGCGCGAAATCCACACTCGCCCAACACCACATCGACGATCTGGTCGAAGTCCTAGATGAACTGCTCGCCGTGCCCGAGCTGCGCTGCTTCGAGCCCGAGGAGATGTTCGACTCGACCCGTGAAGTGCTCGCCAAAGCCCGCGTGATCCGCAGTGCCGTCCGCGACGACCTCGCCGCGGCGGGAGATGCTTACCTAATAGGGAGCATCTCGCCGTGAACGCGCGCACCACACTGCACAAGAGCGACCTGGCGCAATTTACGGGCAGCGAGTACTGGTATCGCCATCCTCTGGTCCGCAAGGTCATTTTCACCGACGGTGTCAAATATGTCCTCGACACCGCAGGCGCTTACTGGCTAATCGACGAGATCGCCTTCGGGCAATGGGTCCCGGCTGTCGCGGCCGAGGCGTTCCAGGTCTGGAAGCTCACCGTCGATCTCGGCGCAAAAAGTGCTGTGCTGAGGTGCGATGATGGAAACGATCGCGTCGTGTTCACCAAGCCGATCGAATTCACCGACTTCCCACTCGACGAAATCCGCTTCTACTTCACCGACAACACGATCCTGTTGCCGAGCGAGTATTAGCCGGCCGCAAACCGCCAATGCGGCCCACCGCTCTCGACTCGAGTCCGGACCGGCCACAGGCAGATCGCCTGCGGCCGGTCGCGGGATCAGAAACCCGTTTCGCGGAACTATGGGCGTATGACCGGGCGACGCTTCGCCTGTTCGCGACGGATGTTGTCGAGCGATATCATCCCGCCGTGCCATTCCAGCGACCCTGGCTCCGCTTGAGAAAACTCCCTTGAGATCAGGGCGAACAGCGCGGTCAGCTCGGCGTCGGTGTGCTCTCTCAGTTCGATGCGTGTGATCAAGTTCATGGTTTCTCTCCTCTGCAACTGAGGCCCCGACTACCGAGGCCTTTCGTGCTTGAGGGATTTGCCCGGCCATAAGCGTGAGCCGCATCCCGCATGCTTTGCATGCGCGGACCGCAACGCAGAGAAGGAGCCTTGCGCTTGCGGCTTCACACGCCGGCCGTGCTAAACCGGATTTTCGAAAGGCCTGTGAGAGGGGAATTGGCAGAAGGAAGAAGGAGCCACCTGAACCTCGCGCGTTGAACTGCACAATCACGCGCTTGCTGAACGGAAATTACTGTACGCACTGATCAATAATCTCATGGGCGCTTGGCGGAAGGATGAGTTGGAACTGGCTGCTTTTAGTTGACAGCAGCAAATTAGCTTTCGAGAAATCGGCCGAATGCGATATAGTCCGCGCCACCGGGGGTTGGCTGACACTTGATCAAAGTGAGCACAGGACCGACAAGTCCGACGCGCATGTGGCGGCACGCACCGGCTATTCTGATTGCGTGCCTGTGGGCCGTGTCGTCCTCTGCCCAGGTGCCCGAGTCGGTGATCGAGCGTATTGTTGAACTGAGAGTTCAACGCGAACAGAATATCCAGCTTGGCTTGGAGCACCGGATCGACCCGCGCACATCGGCTCTGCGCAGCCGCGGCATCAATGCCGAACTGAGCGCCCTTCAAGAACCGATCTGGCATCTGCCGTGGGAGGTGCAGCGGCAGGTCATGGGCCGGATCAGCGCGCTGACGAAAGCCCGCCTTGAGACGGCGATGCCCCGGCGGCAAGCCCCAGATCCGCCATTGAGGCAGCAGCCACCAGGGGTGAAGCGACCTGACGGTCGCGACATCCCGCAACATCGTGCCCCGCAGCAGCCGCACGCGAACAAACATCCGCCGCTTCCGCCGAGCGTATCGCGGCACCAGCCTGCGGTTCCGCCCCCGGTGGTCCCTCACGCACCAAAGCCTCCCGCAAACATCCCTCAGCCGCAGCCCGCCTACGGCGGCGGGGGCCTCGGCTGGCAAGCGTGGCTCCCGTCGCAAATTCCGTGGTGGCTTCTGCGCCGCGCCTTCTACCCCGGCGCAATCGGAGCGATCTTGCTGTTCCTGCGATGGGTGCCAAACAGAGCCATGAGACAGCCAGTGGGGAGAGTCAAACGCATCCTTGGCGCCTTGGTCCGCTGGAGGAGGTGGTTTTATGGCTTGGTTCTCGTGCTCTTGTGGTGTTGGATTGCGCCGCCCAATCACGACCCTTACGAATTCATCTTCCGTTTCGGCATTGTGATGGGGGCCTTCGGGCTCATCGCATTGCTTCGCTGGATTTCGGAATCGATTTCGGGATGGATTTCGGCGCACACAGATCAGGAGTCGGCGCCCCCTCTTTCCGACACATACGGCACCGCGCGCTACGCGAACTTGCAGGGTTATTTGTGGAGCGACGCCGACTACGTTTCGGAGGGGGTGTTCCTTGGAAAGAGTAGCATTCCAAGCTGGCGTTGGGTGCGGATCGACGCAGCCGGCGTGCCTATCTGCACTACACCGGAACATCACACCCTCATTGTCGCCCAGACGCGCACCGGGAAGGGGACGCGGGTGATTGTTCCGACCCTGCTCCGCTACGCGGGCTCCGCGCTGGTCATAGATCCCAAGGGCGAAAATACAGCCATCACCGCGTCCATCCGCAAGAACCACTTGAGTCAGGACGTTCATCTTCTGAACCCGTGGAATGAGCTGGCCGCCCATTTCGAGGAGCGCGGCCTCCAGTCGGCGACCTACAACCCCCTCGATATCCTCGACCGGAACGACCCGAACGCGGTGGCGATCGCGCAAACGCTGGCCGGCGCCATCTGCCCGATGCCCGCACACAACGATGACCCCTTTTGGGCCGGAAATGCCGCCGCGATACTGACGGCGGTGTTCCTCTGGCTGGCAGATCAGCCCGGCGAGCGGAAGACGCTCCGCCGAGCGCGCGAAATAATCAGCGTCCCAAAGGGAGAGTTTGAGGCGAATTACCTAACCCGTATGGCCGCGAGCGAAGCCTTTTCCGGCGCCATTCGGGAACTCGCCGCGCCTTTTGTCGGTATGGCCGAACGGACGTACAGCGGGATTATGACGAACCTGAGCGAAGGCACCCGCTTTCACAGTGATCCGCAAAACAAAACCGCCACCGAAACCACGTCCTTTTCGATGCAGGATCTCGCGACGAAGAACACCACGGTCTACGTCGTC
>CAZTDK010000620.1:0-4373 GCA_964611965.1 uncultured Binatia bacterium (SeqCode)
TGTCGAAGCCGGTGATCAGCACCGATGGCATGCTGTATTGCGTCGGTGGGCGCACCGCTGTTGGCATTGTGAAGGCGGAGGACCGCTATCGCGACGAACGTTTCGTACAGTTCCGCGTCGGATTGCACCACGTCAGCTTCCGCGCACGCGAGCGCGTTGACGTCGACACTTTGCATGAATTCCTCGTCGGCATAGGCGCCACGATCATTCATCCGCCGGAGGACGGTCCCTGGGCGCCAGGCTACTACTCGGTCTTGTTCGAAGATCCGGACGGAATTCGCCTCGAAATGAACTACGTTCCCGGGAAGGGATTGTTGGCGAGCTCGTAACGTTGGGCGGCCTGCGGCGCGGTTCGACGGGATCCGCTCAGCTCGCCAGCGACACTTCCCCAGCGCTCCGCGGTTCAATGACATTCCTGTCACGGCAGTGGCGGGTGATCACGGTGCAATTTGCCACGTAACCTTCCAGACGACCCGGCATCGAGCTTGGCATGAGGGCTGCTGAGGCATGCGGGTGGTCGAGATAGCAGAGCTGAGACAAGGAGGGCGCACATCATGAAGAGCAAGGCTCGCAGCACCACGCTCCTGGAACTCGTGCGCGCGGTACAAGATACCTGCAGATCGGACGCCGAAGTCGTCGCTTTGATCACGCACATGGTCAATACCCGCCGCGTCGTATTGCGTGGGACTTTTGCCCGCCGACGCATTGCAACGACGTAACTTCGGCGCGCGCCGCCGCCTGCGGCCGCCGGCCAGACTAGCGAATGCGCGAACTGAACCGTGGGTGACCGTATGATGGATTCCGAACGACAGCGACACGTGCTGAGAGGGCCGCTCTTCGCCGGGTTGAACGACGAGACACTGGATGACATTTGCGCCAGCGCCCAACTCCGCCACGTAGCGGCAGGCCAGTTGATCTGTCGTGAGGGCGAACCGAGTGACAGTCTTTTTGTTCTCTGCGATGGGGTGGCTCGGGCGTGCGTCACGTTGCCCGCGACGGAGACGGTGACCACGGTCGCGCGCTTGCGTCCGGGTTCTATCGTCGGCGAGGTGGGGTTGATTACGAGCCAGCCGCGGTCGGCCAGCGTCATCGCTCAGTCCGACGTCACGGTGATGGAGCTGACGCGTGACCATTTCGCGCAGATCGTCGCGCGCCACCCGCAGGTGCTGTCGAACCTCGCCCAACTCATCGGTACCCGCCTCGCGCAGCGCAATGTCGACCTGCGCCGCCAGGCCGCCGCGGAAGTTGTGGTGCTGGCCGTCGAGACCCGGCTTGCGGGCGCCGCGCTGCAGGTGCTGGCGGCCGCTCGGCGTGCCAGCCGGCACGCGGTTGCCATCGCTGACCTCTTGCCGGAACACGCGCACGCGGCCATAGCAGCGCACGGCCTCCTCGACGTTCACCGGCCTGGCTCCGTGCTGGAGCTCATGGACCGCGTCGAAGAGCTTTGCGGCACCCAGGGCATTATGGTCGTCGCCGTCGTGCATGATGACGAGCGCATCAAGGTCCTGCTCAAACACGCCGATCGCGTGCTGGCTGTGTTGGGGCGTGAGACCACATTAGCCTTTGCCCCTGCCTTGCGTGCGTCGGCTCAGAAGGCGGATCTGGTGCTGCTCGACGACGACGCGCCGGACAAGCCGCTCGCCTCCGATGAATTCCGCGTGGTCCGTCGATGCGCCGCGGAGTTGGGCGCGGCGGACGCGGCTTGGGTCGGACGCCACCTGGCACGGACGAAGCTCGGCCTGGCTCTCGGCGCAGGTGGCGCCAAGGCGTTTGCTCATGCCGCGGTGATCGAAGTGCTCGAAGACGCCGGCTATTGCATCGACTACCTGGCAGGGAGCAGCATGGGCGCCGCAGTCGCGGTCTGGCGGGCGCTGGGGATGTCGGGTCCAGAGATTGCCGCGACGCTACGCACGCGGTGCGGCCCTCGGGAGATCGTCGATGCGATCTTTCGACAGGGCGCGACGGGTACCGGCGCGGAGGTCTTCACGCGCATCTTCCGCGAGACCACAGGGGATCGTACGTTCGCAGATCTGTTGACTCCCACCACGGTGATGACAGCGGATCTTGCGGCGCGCGGCCCCGCGCCGATCACGGCCGGGCCACTGTGGGAGGCGCTCATGGCTGCCGTTTCGATTCCGGGACTCTATCCCCCCTGGGTCCGCGGTGACCAGCAACTGGTCGATGCGGTTTCGCTCACGCCGATTCCGCTCGATGCGATCTTCGAGGCCGGCGCCGACGTCACCATTGCGGTCAACCTGCTGGGGCGCGAGCTGCCATCTTGGCCCAGAGGCGATGCGGTGGCGCCGCCGCGTACCCCGCGCAGCCCGCGTGACACGGTGGTTCAGGTGCTCGAGTTGGCGCAGCTCGGCGCCAGCGCCCGCGAGGTCGCGCGCGCCGATGTGCCGATCACGCCGCGCTTCGGTCCGGGAACCTGGCGGCAGATGGAGCTCGAGGAGCTGTTCTTTGCCGCCGGTAAAGAGGCAATCGAAGCACAGCTTCCACTGCTCAGCCGCCTCGTTCCGCCGACGCGTTCGCCGGCGTGAAGCGCGCCGCTTGACAGCAACAGCGCTCCTTTGTTAGCGCGGACCGCCGGCACTTGGCGCTGGCTCTATGACCTCCATCCGCGACCGCGCCGCGATCATCGGCATCGGACAGACCGAGTTCAGCACGCACATCGGCAAGAGCGAGCACCGTGTCGCCTGCGAGGCCATCCTCGCTGCCATCACTGACGCCGGTCTCACTCCCAAGGACATCGACGGTATCGTCCGTTACGACATCGAGACCAACACCGAGCTGGCGATCATCTACAGTCTCGGGATCCCGCATCTGCGTTTCTTCGCGGGTGTTACTTCGGGAGGCGGCGCCGTGTGCGGCACGCTCGTCCTCGCCGCGATGGCGGTGGCCACCGGGCAAGCCACCAACGTCGTCTGCTTTCGCGCCCGCAACCGCGGCAAGCGCTCGGTGTCCGGCCCCGGCAAGTTCGGCGGCGGGCGCCCGAAGAAAGGTCAGAAGGTCAGAGACACCCATGGTATGGACGCCGGCCAAATTCGCTTTGAGCGATTCATGCGTCGCGCACTACGAGTCGCTGTTGTCTGGTGCTTGACGCATGCATTATGTTAGATGTATATCAGTGGCGTGCCGCACCCGCGCTGTACCCAGATCGACATCCACGCCACCCCCTACTACCACTGCATCGGTCGCTGCGTGCGTCGCGCCTTTCTCTGTGGTACCGATCGCCGTACCGGCCAGTCCTTCGAGCACCGCAAAGGCTGGCTCGTCGAGCTGCTGGCCGACCTCACCGGGATCTTCGCCATCGACCTGTGCGCCTACGCCGTGTTGAGTAACCACTATCACCTGGTCGTGCGCCTCGACCCCGAACGTGCACGTGCCTGGAGTGCCGAAGAGGTGGTCGAGCGCTACCGGCGCCTGTTTGCCGCCACCGTCGCGACCCGGTGCGCCCTGCCGCCTGCCGAGCTCGCCGCGTGGATCGGCCGCTGGCGTGCGCGGCTCTACGACCTCAGCTGGTTCATGCGGTGTCTGAACGAGGCGATCGCCCGCCGCGCCAATGCCGAGGACCGCTGCACCGGGCGGTTCTGGGAAGGGCGTTTCCGCAGCCAGGCGCTCTTGGACGAGGCCGGGCTGCTGACCTGTATGGCGTATGTCGACCTGAATCCGATCCGCGCCGGCTTGGCGACAGACCTGGAGGGCTGCGAGTTCACCGCAATCCAGCAGCGGCTGGGGGGACCGGAGTGTGTCCCCACTCCGGCCGTTCCAGCGCCGGCCAACGACCGGCCGCGCACGGCTGCCCCCGAACCGGCCTCAGCTGGCAAGCCTGCCCCGCCGACGGACAGCGGGGGCCGGCCCGTGCTGTGGCCGTTTGCCGACGAGCCGGGTGCGGGAGCCAACGCCCTGCCGATCGAACGCGCGGCCTACGTCGAGTTGCTGAGGGCCGCCGGGGCGCTGCTGCGCCGCGAGCCGACGGCCCGTCTGCCGGATCCGAGCCGACGGGTGCTCGAGGGGCTGGGCATTGCCAGTGAGCACTGGCTGGAGTGCCTCCGCTTCTATGGGCGCCGCTTCTTTGCGATGGTGGGTGCGGTGCATGCCATTGACGTGTACTGCGCCCGGACCGATCGCGACCATGCCAAGGGGCGCACCTGGGCGGCGCGGGTATTTCGCACCGCCGCGTAACGCGCAGCCGCTGACGCACCGCCGCGGGCCAGTCAGCCGCACCACCCCGCCCGCCCTGTCTGCGCGTACAGCGCAAGCCCGCAGTGTCGACGCGGGCAGAGCGTCTGGTGGCCGCTTCCCGAGCCGTATAGGATCATCCAGGTTTTCAATGCCTGGGCTGCCCGTGTCTACTACCATGGGTGTCT
>CAZTDK010000621.1:0-4372 GCA_964611965.1 uncultured Binatia bacterium (SeqCode)
ACCTGCACGTTCCCATCACTGTCTGTCGTCGCTTGCGGCGGCGCAATCGCCCCGTCGGTACCCTCGTCTAGCGAAAAGGCAACCGGGACGCCCGCGATGGGGGAATCAAGCGCATCGGTTACGTGGAATGTCAGCACGGACTGGTCCGGCAAGCCTGCGCCACGCACATAGATCGTCGTCGGCTGCGCGCTCACAAAGGCAATCGCCGCCACAACCGGCGCGTTGGTCGGCGTCGCCGTGGATGTCGGGACAAGTGTCAAGGTGGGACTCGGAGATGGCGTCGAGCTGGGCGTGCCTGTGAACGTCGATGTCGGCGTTGGAAGGTGCGTCGGCGTATTGGTCGGCGCGTCGGTCGGTGTCTCAGTCGGTGTGTCAGTCGGTGTGTTGCCGGGTGTCTCGGTGGGGGTGGCATTGGGCGCCGGCGTGGAACCGTTCCCGGCGCAGCTCGCGATCCACGCGCACGCTGCCAGCAGCATGCAGGCCGTTTGCAGTCTGCCGTGCGTCGTCGTCCTCCGTGCCATAGTGCAACCTCGCAGGGTCCGTACACGCAACCGCAGGAGACGGTCAAGCAAAATCGCGCCACTGCCGACTGGTTGCCCGAGGGCTGGGGCATCCTTCATTTTGGGAGTCACTTGCCGGGCGCTTGCGGTTTCTCATCCTTGTCTTCGACGACTGGCAATGACGCGCTTCGCGCCGCATACTCGACAGGATCATGCCCGAGCTGCCGGACGTCACCATCTACGTCGAAGGCTTGCAAGCCCGCGTCGTCGGCCAGTGCCTCGAGCGCGTGCGTCTGGCGAGCCCGTTCGTGTTGCGCTCGGTGGACCCGCCGATCAGCGCAGTGCAGGGACGGGAGGTGCGTGACGTCCGCCGTCTGGGAAAGCGCATCGTCCTCGTGCTCGAAGATGACCTGTTCCTAGTCTTCCATCTCATGATCGCCGGCCGGCTGCGTTGGGAACGACGCGGCGCCAAGCCGCCGGGCAAGATCGGGCTCGCGGCGTTCGACTTCGCCACCGGCACACTCCTGATGACCGAAGCCAGTCCCAAGAAGCGCGCCGCACTGCATCTGGTGCGTGGCGAGGCAGGGCTGGCCGCGCATGACCCGCGCGGCCTCGATGTCCTCGACGCCGACACGGCCGCATTCGTTGCCGCCTTGCGCCGGGAGAACCACACGCTCAAGCGCGCCTTGACGGATCCGCACTTGTTCAGCGGCATCGGCAACGCGTACTCGGACGAGATCCTGCACGCCGCGCGCTTGTCGCCGGTGAAGCTCACGGGCAAGCTCAGCGACGCAGAGCTTGATCGACTCTACGAGGCGACACGGGCGACACTCCTGCGCTGGACGGAGATCCTTCGCCAGCAGTTTGGCGGCCGCTTTCCGGGCCCCGGCGAGATTACCGCCTTCCGCGACGGCTTCGCGGTGCACGGCCGCTTCCGCCAGCCGTGTCCGGTGTGCGCGGCGCCGGTCCAACGCATCCGCTACGCCGAGAACGAGACCAACTATTGCGCCCGCTGTCAGACCGAGGGCCGCCTGCTCGCCGATCGCTCGCTCTCGCGCCTGCTCAAAGACGACTGGCCGCGCTCCATCGACGAGCTGTAGGGCCTGCGGCGTTCCGTTTGCCGGCTCTGAAATCCCGGTTTTCCATTCCCGGTTTTCCATTCTCTTGTTGCTCCGCGCTGGGATGGTCTAAACCCATAGGAAGAGCGCGCATGGCATCCGAAAAGCAGCTCCTACTCGTGGACGCCGCCGCCTTCCGCAGCGTTTACGTCGCGCTCCTGCGGGCGCAGGGTTACCATCTGCTCTGGGATAGTCAGCTACCACGAGTTCTTTGGCGAAGCCCAGGGTTCAGAGATCTGCTTCCTCCCAAACGAGTGGGTGCCGTAGGTTGAAAATGAGTCGAGATCGGAACGTATGTCGCGTTACGCCGGTTTTGCCTGCGCCGGAGTCGCGATGACCGGCGGGGTGGGTTCGGGAGCCTTCGGCGCCGCATCGGTGTTGCGTTGGACGTGAACGGCGATGGCTCGGTGACGATCGAGGAACTGGTCGTCGCATACAATCAGGCGTTGCACGAATGTGGTAGGAACTGAGTGTACGATCGCCCACCGGGATTGATGGATGGTACGTAAATAAAAGTAGCGAGGGAGCGCGCTAAATGTCCGCACGAGATATTGGTCTTCTCTTGTCGGTTGCGTGGTTGGTCGGTAATCCAGCTTATGGCACAGCACTGGTGCTATCGGACGGCACTGTTCCAGCCGGAGAGACGGTGAGGGTCAGTGTCTCCCTGAATGCGCAAGGGGATGACCAGATCGCCAACACGCGGAACGACATTCACTTCGATGCGCCCTTCCACATCCTGCCTGGAAAGAATGGGCGTCCAGACTGCTGGCAAGTAGAGCGGGCGACAAATATCGGATACTTTAGCGCCTCGTTCATGCCTATGGGGTGCATGCCGGGTGTCGACTGCACTGGCATCCGTGCCCAGTTCCTTGATAACGAGGATACTGACACAATCGCTGACGGGGCGGTCATTTACAGGTGTAACGTAACGATCGACGCCAACGCAGCGCCGGGTGCGCATGCGCTGCGTTGTGACGGCACGCTCATGGGCGGCGCGAATGGGATGAAGGTCGACAACGCCGGATGCCGCAATAGCACGATAACCGTCCTGCCGTGTCGGGGCGACTGCGATGGTGACGGTCAAGTGACGATCGACGAGTTGGTGACCGGTATCAACATCGCCTAGGAGATCGACCCAGTGGACGTGTGCAGCGCTCTGGACGTGAATGACGACGGCGCGGTAACGATCGAGGAATTGGTCGCGGCGTACAACAACGTGCTGTACGGGTGCGGTGCTGGACCGACCCCCAACGAATTCATTGTCGCAGGCACTATCACGTTCTGGCTGCGGGTCCACTGGTGGGATTTCGATAGCACGTTCCTAATCCTATACCTCGGTCCCTACGCATTGGAGAATAACATTGCGCTCTACAATGATCACCGATACCTACGGTTTCTTGTGAGCAACAGTACGGGTGTCGACGCTGGTCTAGGCTACGACATGGGCACGTGGGAGGCAGACGAGCGCCACATGGTCACGCTGACGTGGGGGGACGGCACTACAGTGCTGTACATCGACGGCGCGTTCATCGCCGCCAACAGCTATGGGACGGTCGATCTCGGACACGAACCACCGTTGACGCTCGGCTCAAGCGTGCCAAGCGGCGACATCATCGACCTTCAGATTTCCCTTCGTGCGTTGACCACTGCCCAGATCGCTGCACTCTTTGTACAACAGTATGAACAAGCCACGGGTTGCAGCGTATCTGGCAGTCCTGGACCAGGGTGCCCGCAACGCCCACCCTTACATGGCACAGGGCTGAACACGGCTGATCGTCAGCAGTAGTGCAGATTTCATGACGCGTGTGATCGGCAAACGCGTGCGCATCAAACCCTTCGGCCTAGACGACGGTGGATACATCGGTCCTGACGGCAAGCCGTTTGATTCCGTAGCATGGGACGCGCAGGCACCTACGCTCTATGGTCGATTGGGGGTACGGCTACAGGATTCCATGGGGAGATTTATATGTGTTGAAGCTGGATCACGGACTTCTGCCTGGGGAACGAGAGGAGTTCCTCGCCTCAAATCGTGGCACGTGGGAAACCGGAACGCACGCAGTGTTTTGGGCTTTTTTCTCTCGTTTACCCTAAGACCCTTAACCTAGCGAAGGCCTCGAACGGCCCCGTGAGTTGCACCGGGCGGTGCGCCCGGTAGGGGCATCCAAATGGCGCGGTTTCGGGCGTGACGTACGTCGGCGCATTGGTATTGCCTCAATGCTGCCAGGCCGCTTCAATCCGGCGAGAGCGCCACGCCGCGGTAGACCGTGTTTGTCGGGGCGGTCGCGATCACGGTCGCGCTCGGGTTCAGGTTCAGGCCGTCGTCGATGAAGGTCACCACCGCATTTGCGGACGCAGCGGCCACCGTGGCGAGTACCGTGGTGGTGCTGCCGGTCACGACGGCGGCGACCCCGCGGGTGCCGGCGCTGATCCCGGACTTGAACGTGGTGGCGAGCGACCACGTCGAGCCGGCAAGCGTCCACTTCTGCACGCCGCCTCCGGACGCGATCGTGCGGTCGTCGGCGACGTAGAGCACGTTACTGCCCACGAACGCGTAGCCGTAGGGGCTGGGGCCGGCGGTGGTGGGCATGCCAGGAAGCGAGGTCGCCGTCGTGCCGCTCGTGGTGGGCAGACCCGTGCCGATGGTGAACACGTTGGTGAAGGTTCCACTTTGCGCCGTGCCGAAGAGCTGCCCCGCGAAGATGTCGACTACGCGGACGCTGGCGGGGGTGGCGAGGATCGACGTGCCCCCGGTGG
>CAZTDK010000622.1:0-4365 GCA_964611965.1 uncultured Binatia bacterium (SeqCode)
ACCGGCCGGTCTACAAACGCATAGAGATGTACGTGTCTGAAGAACGATGCGGACGGTAACAGGAGTGCAATCAAGAAGTGACTCGCGGTTGCCACCGAGTAGGAATGGTCGCACAACGCGATGAGGTCCGGCCGCCCCGGCCGCCGCCGGCGCAGGGCTGGATAGATTGGAACTCCACCTGTCCCTGTCGAACGACGGAGGGTGCGGCGAATGTCCAAGCGGTCCCGATGCGCGGCCCGCTGCCGTCGACTCAGGTTGCGTCGCAGCCGTCGCGCCAACTCTGTCGCGAGTAGATCGCAGGCTGCAACTTCTCTGCTGGACATCTCCTGGAAGGTTGTTCGTTCCAAGGCGGTTCGGCGTGCCAGACGTCGGCCGGCACGCGTCTCGCCGGCGCACTCCCGCGCCTCGCGTCGATCGAGCGGCGCCGGTGATTGCAGCTCACCAGGCCGTTGCCCGCCACGCAGGCCGGTCGGGTCGCCCGCGGTTCCCGCGCCGCCCGTCTGCTCAGGATCGTTCGGCTGGTGACCTCCCTTCCTGGGGCGTGCGCGCTTGGGCACGGCGAAAAAGTGATCGAAAACGGACTCGAAGATAGGCCGTTGCGCTTCGTCCTTTATCAGCGTAGCGGCGAGCGCTTCACGAAAGACAGCGCGCTCCAGTCCCACTGTGGCGACCGCGCTGGTGGCATCGAGGGTCTCCGCGACTGCGGCGGCCACCCCGGCGCTGCGGAGCGCGTCGATGAAACTGAGAATCTGGCTCTTCAACGCATCTTCCAGAGTCCGGCGCCGGCGTCCACCCACGGTGCGCTCCTGAAGTCGCCGGCACGATGGGCACCAGATACGTCAGGAGGCATGGCGCACCGTCGCGGCAACCAGTGCGCTCAGTTTGCTCTCGACCTTGTGCAAATCTTCTTCGTGCTTGAGCACCAGGTTGAGTGTCTGCCGCACGGCCGCGCTATCGAGCTCCTTGATCCCGAGCGCGCGCAGCGCGCGTGCCCAATCGAGAGTCTCTGCAATGCTGGGTGCCTTGCGCAGGTCGAGGGTGCGCAGATTGTTGACGAAGCGCGCGACCTGGTCGCGGAGCCGCACCTCCAGGTCGGGCACTTTGAGCGCGACGATGTCACGCTCGATATCCAGGCCAGGGAAGTCGAGGTAGAGATAGAGACAGCGGCGCTTCAGTGCGTCGGACAGCTCGCGAGTTCGATTCGACGTGAGCACCACAACCGGGCGATGCGTGGCTCTGATTGTGCCCAGCTCCGGGATGCTGATTTGAAAGTCACTCAGCACCTCGAGCAGAAATGCCTCGAATTCTTCGTCAGCCTTGTCTACCTCGTCGATCAACAGCACCAGCTTCCGCGGTGCCGTGATCGCGTGCAGGAGGGGTCGCTCGAACAAATAGTCACGCGAGAAGATGTGTTGTGTGACTGCGCTCCAGTCGAGCTCTTGGCCACGGTCGGCCTGGATGCGCAAGAGCTGCTTCTGGTAGTTCCATTCGTACAGTGCCTTGGCCTCGTCGAGACCCTCATAACATTGCAAGCGGACGAGGTCGGTGCGCAGGGTCTCAGCCAAGACCTTGCCGATCTCGGTCTTCCCCGCGCCGGCCGGCCCCTCGATCAAGAGCGGCTTTTCCAGACGCAGCGTGAGGTAGAGAACCGTCTCGACGCGCGCCGTGGTGAGATAGCGAGCGCGGGTGAGTCCCTCGCGGACAAACTCAAGGGTGGGGGTTTCGTCGTGGCTCATTCCAGGTGAGCGAATGACCGCGGCATCGGCGACCGGAGACGTTGGAACGTTGCGGGCGTGAGCAGCATCTGACGCCTTCCACTTCGCGAGGCTGCGGGCCAGCAACCTCGCGGGGGGCGGGCCCGCGATCGCAAGGGCGCCAGCTGCAGGCTCTTACGCGGCGGTTGCTTGACTCCGCAACGACACGCCACCCTCGGCGAGAATGCGCCGCAGATGCTGGATACTGATTTTCTTCACGACGCGTTGGCGGATAAGGACAGCCCGCAAAGCTCGTAGCGACCAGTGGGTGCCTGCATGTCCCAGTTGCTGAGGGGACATCTGCGCATGGCGCACAATTGCCGCACGAACCTCGGCCGTAAATACCAAGGGATGAGACGAGCGCCGGACCGTCTGTAATCCGAGGATCCCATGGCGCTCGAACCGCTGCAGCCAACGACGCACACAGCTCCGTCCGATGCCCAGCGCCGTCGCGACCTCGGTTTCGCTCAATCCCCGACTCCGTGCCAGCACTACGCGCGCGCGACGCGCCACCTCGGGCCGCGGCGACTGTGCGAGGGTCTCAATGCCCTGCTGGACTTCCTCGGAGAGCGGGGCGATGGGCTCGCCCCCACGGTGCCAATATTCTTCAGGCAAGGGCAAGCCGTGCAACATCTGACGTAGGCCTTCCACACTGATATCGTGCATGATGCCGCGACGGATCAGATGTGCGCGTAAGCGGCGTAATGACCAATGGGTGAAGTTCTCACCGACCGTTTCGGGTGAGGCCATTGCCAGCCGCGCCACGGCGTCGCGGACGGCATCGCTGAATCGCCGCTTGCGAGCCTTTCCAGTGGAACCATGCATGAGACCGCGTAGGCCGTCACGTTCGAAACGCAGCAGCCAACGACGCACGGTGGCGCGGTCCACGTCCATCATCTTCGAAATGTCGCTGAGTGCCCGCCCCTCATTGCGGGCAAGAACAATTCGAGCGTGTCGGCTCAAGCTTGGCGAGCTTTCGCTTGCCAGCCAGTGCAACTCGGCTAGCACGGCATCGGACAAACGCGGCCATCTGTCCTGGTCCGTCGCTCTTCCGTCGGTTGCGTCCGCAGATGAAGGAGTTCCTTCCTGAACGCCGCTGGGCTGTGCCTGGACAGCCTCATGGGGAGGAACAGCATTTTGGCGCGCGCTTGTCTGCCTCATGGCCACTCCAGAGTTTAGTCGACACCCTTTCTACTCTTCTGTGGACAAGACAGCAAGCCGGCTAATTGGGGATCCAGACTACTAGAACGGCGCGCGAAGCCGGCATGGGCAAAGAGAAATAGCAGCAATTTCTATGGTATATGGGCGAACGTGATCCTTACTCGGCGATCAGCGGCCGTTCACGTGCTGTTGGAGATCTCCGCAAATCCTGTCTTTCCGCAGACTTCGGGACCGTTTCCTCAGTGGCTGCCACGCGCTGTGCTTTGCTCGAGCCTCGTAACGATGTTCTCGGTTCGGTCAGCTGCATTGATCGCCGCATCACTCTCCGCGACGGCTCGGTCGGCGGCCTGCGCGGCTCGTTCCGCTGCGGCTTCTATACGAGCGACGAGCGCCTCGCTGAACAGGCCGCTGCTTGGTTGCGGAGCCGGTGCCATTGCCGGAGCCGGCGCCGCCACGACAGGGGCGGGTGCGGTTGGCGCCTGACGCGCCTGCAAAATCACCTCGATCTGATGCGCCTTTTCCGGCGGAATCTCGCCAATGAAGGCGGTGACCCCGAGGTTGGGGATCGCGCCGGATAATATTACGTGCCCAAAGTCCGCTTCCAGATTGCGTCGCAGATAGTAGACGCGCACTTCCGTAACATCCCATGGCCATTGCGGCTCGATCTCTTGGATTTCAGCGTAGTCCGGATATCCGTAGTCTTTCAGGTAATCTCTGAGCTCGGACAGATTTTGCGCTTCGGCCTTGAGGCTCTCCATGCTGATGGCATATGGTTCGCCGACCTCGATGATGTAGGGCCGCCTCGCTGTCTTCTCCCGACGCACCGTCCCTACGGCATTCGCAGGTGCGGTGCTGATCAGCAGCGCCGCCACGATAAGTAACCCGAATCCTCGCTCAATCATGGTGTCCCTCCGTACAAAATCCGAGGCGAGGGTAGGGTAGGTAGGCACCCTCGTCAAGCGGAATTTTCGGACAGCGGAGTTTCGGGCCTGCAAGCGCGCGGCGCCCGTCTCATACCACGGCGTGCTTCCAGCGACCGCTGCGGAAACGCCATCCCTTGAGACTGGCTCTGGCAATGTAGTCGCCGATCAAGGCGAACCAGACCCACGGCAAAGTGAGGTGCAAGACAAAAGTTGCGACATAGGCGAACGCCAGCCGGCAGCCGTAGAAGCCCACGAAAACCGCCACGAGCGGAAACCGTGTGTCCCCGGCGCCGCGCAATGCCCCGCCCATGGTGAAATCAATCGCCATGAAGGGCTGTGCCGCTGCAAGAGTGCGGATGAAGGATACGGCGTCCGCGACCACGGCCGGATCGTCAACGAACAGCACCGCGATCCGCTGGGCCGCGACGAACAGGATGACGCCGCAGACCGACATGAGGTACATCGCCAGGCGGTTGGCCGCCCAGCCGCTGCGCTCCGCCAACGTTGGATTGCCGGCCCCGAGGTTC
>CAZTDK010000623.1:0-4363 GCA_964611965.1 uncultured Binatia bacterium (SeqCode)
CATGCGAGCAGTCGCGCGCAATCTCAGATTGATCCAGATTGATCCCGTGTATAGCAATTCAAGCACAAGAGCCATCGCCTTCTCGCGGCAGCTCCGGCGCTCCCGACCATGACGGCGGGTCACATAGCCCGGTCTATGACATCGCCATCGCGGTACCAAAAGTTGACACCTGAAATGGGTGTGTGAACCGACTGCATCGGGGTAGGTACCCGACGGTCATCGCTTTGTTGTCGCGCACTTGTACAGGTCGGGTGCCACTGGGGCGCCGTTTTGTCCGCAACCCCTTTCAGGTCTCAACTTTTGGTACCCGCGGACCGCTCGTGCAATCCGGCAGGCCTGCAGGACAACGCTGGGCCAACACAGACGATCGCGCTCCAGGCGGGCATTTCAGGTGTCAACTTCGGGTACAACTTCTACGCCCGAGCGATACGCCGACAGCAGCCGTGCGGATCGTTCAACTTCCGGGGTGGCGCTTTCATCGGAAGTTGAAGATCCGGCTCGCCAATGCTCGTCAGTGGATGATGTCTGCGAACACCCAGCGCGTGTTGTGAATACCCGGGCTTGTGCGCCACATCTCGCCTCTACCCGCTGTGCGACCTCAGTTGGCCGCGAAGGCCGGATTCGTCGTGCCCGTGACCGCCGCCGCCTTCACGGCAATGCGGCCCGCACCACCCGCGCCCGAGTTGGCCACACCGCAGGTGCACACACCGCCGGACGCGCCGTTTGCCGTGATCAGGTTCGCGCCGAGCGTCGCGGTGCCCGCGACAATGCGGACCGCGCCACCGGCGCCGCCGCCGCCGCCACCCATGCCGCAACCGCTGCCGCAGGTGGTGTTGTTGCCACTGCCGCCGGCGCCGCCGCCGACGTTCACGCTGCCGCCACTGCTCATCGTGAAGGTGCTGGACATGATGATGACCGCGCCGCCGCCGGCGCCGCCGCTGCCGGGGAAGCCGCCGTCATCATCCGTGCCCGCCGAGCCGCCGCCGCCGCCGAGGAGCAGCGAGATCCCCAGATTGGGCGAGCCAGCGACCGCCCCGCCCGGGGCATTGACACCAGCGGCGCAGGCGCCAGTGGCGTTGTCGATGCCGGTGCCGCCCACGGTGCCGTAGGCACCACCGCCGCCCATGCCGCAGTCCTGGCCCCTCGCGCCGCCAGCGCCGCCGGAGCCGTTAGACGACTGGCTCTGGGCAACGCCGGCACCGAGCGGCGACTCGCCGGAGTATCCGAACGAGCAGTGCGTCCCACACGCCGGGTTCATCGCGCCGCCGCGGTAGCCGAGCGAGGCCATGGTGACCGTACCGGCGATGTTCGTCGTGCCACTGGCCTTGAAGGCCAGGATGCCGCCAGTGCTGCCGTTCCACGCGGGCGCGTTGAGGTTGGCCGCCGCGTTGATCGTAACGTTGCTGAATTGCGGCACCACGAAGACCTGAGCGTGGCTGCCGCCCGAGCTCGAGTAACTGTTCACCAGGGTGTGGGTCAGCGTGAGCGAGGCGTTGTTTCCTGCGACGGAGGCGATCTGCGCGAACTCCCACTGCCCGCTGACCGCGCCCTGCGTCTGGTGGATGAGGACGATCTCGCCGGCCGTGAACCACGGAGTGCCCGGAGTGGTCGAAAGCAGGACCGTGTTGGTGCCGCTGTTGGCCGTGGCGGCGGAGGCCACGGTGTTGATGGTGGCGGTGCCCGCCAGGGTGAGCGCGCCGTCCGCACCCGTGCCGAAGTCCCTCACGACGCAGTTGCCACCCGTGCACTGCTCGGAGGCGGTGCACTTCGTGCCGCACGCGCCGCAGTTGTTCGGGTCGGTCGAGGTGTTGGCGCAGGTCGCGCCGCTGCCGCACGAGGTCAGGCCGCTCGAGCACCCGCAAGCGCCGCCGGAACAAACCTGGGTGGAATCGCACGCATGGGAGCAGGTCCCGCAGTTGGCGGGATCGTTCATCGTGTTGGTGCACGCGTTGTTGCACGCCGTCAGGCTACCCGGGCAGCCGCAAGCGCTGGCCACGCAGGTCTCCGCCAACGGGCAGGCCACGCCGCAGTTGCCGCAGTTCGCGCTGTCGCGCTGGGTATTCGTGCAGGTGCTACCGCACTTGGTCAGACCCGCCTGACACGACAGCGCACAGGTGCCGGCGGAACACACATTCCCTGCCGGGCATATCGTAGCGCAGGTGCCGCAGTTCGCGGTGTCGCTCTGGGTATTCGTGCAGGTGCCACCGCAGTTGGTCAGACCCGCCTGACACAGATAGCTGCCGTCGATACCGAAGAGGTTCACGCCGCTCTTGATGTTGCCCGACACCAAGTCGACATCCCCGGCGCACTTGCCGGCGCCGTTGTGGTAACCCGCCGCAATCGTCTGGTCCGTCGTCGTGGGTGTCAGCGTGACCGCACCGTTATTCGGCATCGTGCCGGTCAGCCCACCGCCGCTGCTGTTGGAAAACGTCTTGCCGGTGAGCACATCACCGGCCGCCGCCGTCCCGGTCGGAACGATACCGCCGCACTGGATGCTGACGATATTGTCGTTGTCCGGCCCGTCAAGCTCGGTTTTGACCGCAGCCAGGCCGGCCACGGCATCGGTGATCTTGGTGGGGTCGGTGGCCGGCGCCAAGAGCGCCTGCATCGACGGCTTCACGAGATTCAGCCACTCGATGGCCCGCGGGTACTGGCTGGCGATGGCCGAGTCCACGTCGCACTCCGCCGCGGCGGTGATGCAGCTGATCCATTCTGGCAGACTATCGATCGAGCCGTCGCCACCGTAGTGGCTGCACCAGGCGTTGAGGTTCTCGGCGTCGAGTGGCTGCGGGACGCCGGCGCCGCTGCCAATGATGTCGGCCAGGGTATGCGTGTTGGGAAAGCTTCCGCTGTGGGTCTGGTAGCTCGGGTCGCACTTCTTGATGATGGCGGCGGCAAGCTTGTCGCTGAGTTGCTTGTTCAGACCGCGGCTGTCATTGAGGCGGCGGAACTGTGTGAGGCACGTGCCTGCCGCGAGGTGGGCGTCCGGCGCATTGTTCTTGACGATCTGCGTCGACACCGCTTGCAGGCAAATCCCAATGGCCGTGACCTTGTTGGTGACGAAGGCTTTGGTAGCCGTTTTGACGGCATTCTGGCAGTTGTTGAGGCTCACCTCGGGCGGCGGCTGTGCCACGGCCATCCCGGTCCACAGGAAAACTGCCAACAGCGCGATCGCTGCCGTCACCGACGCCGTCATCTTCATGGAGAACTCCCCCTGCGCGCCTCGAGAAAAGGTCCCGCTCGCCTGCCCCTGAGAGACCGTCGTGTCCCGCGGAACGAGTCGTTGGACGTTTGTGTAAGATGCATAGGAGCAATGGCACACGCCGCGGAGAGAAGTCAAGCACAAGGGCTCAGGATCGTTTCCGCATGAGGCCACCCCCGGCTTGTCGAAGTTAACGGCACCGCAGGCGCACCCGGCGCTTGTAAGTGCGCGACAAACTGAGGTTGGGGACGTAGGTGAGGTTGGGGACGTAGGGGCGAGTGGGACGACCTGAGGGAGAACTCCTCGGAGCGGATCGTCATCAAGCAGTTCGCCTATGACGGAGTCAGATGCGCACCGAGCGTGGCCAGCGGGAGGGCGCCGGTCAGCCCGGCGAGCTGCGCGCGGTGGATCGCGCGGCTGACGCTGCGGCGGGAGATACCCACCTGGCGAGCGACCGCAGTGAAAGACAGGCCGTGGTGGATGACGGCCGCGTAGCTCAGGGCCGCGCGGGCGTCGAGTACTGCGGACCGGAGACTGCGGCTGGCGATCTCCCCGGCCGAGACGCGAAAGCGTGCGCAGACGGAATCGAGGAGCGGTTGCATGACGGCGGCGGCTTTCGACGGCGAGACAGCGGGATGGTCGGTATCGCTGAGCAGCTGCTGGATAAACTCACCGCTCCCGAGAACCCTCTCGTCGTACGCCCAGCGCTCACGACCACTGCTCAGCCGCTCGCGGTGTCTCCACCCAGCGAGGCTGCGGCGCAGGCCGCCACCATCGAGGTCGGCGGCGTGGGTGCCGCGCGCGTAGTCGTGAACGAATGTGCGATAGGCGGCCCGCGCTTCATCCGTGCGGCGTCCGAACAAGGACAAGACGAAGGCGGCGTCTTGAGCGGGATAAGCGTGGTTCTCAAGCAATACCGCATGCCCGGTCCACGGATACCGATCGAGGGAGTCGAGGGTGACGGGCAGGCGGGAGCGCACCGGATTGAGGTGGATGTAGGCAAGCAGCTGCCGCAGGTAGGGGTCCTCCTCGACCACAGTGGATTTGAACCGGTTCTGAAAGAGGTGGCCGCTGCGGTGGTGCCAGCGGTTGAACGTGGTGCTGTATGCGCTCAGCCCGAAAACCTCAATTGAAGGTCAACCGGCGATCAAGGCGGCGATC
>CAZTDK010000624.1:0-4362 GCA_964611965.1 uncultured Binatia bacterium (SeqCode)
GTAACCGAGCCGTTGCAAAAGGGTGGTAGCTACACCAAGCACGGTTTGATTTCGCGCAGCGTTTTCGCACTTCGAGATTGGGGGAGACATGCAAAAGCCCTTCGTTCTGAACGGCATCGTTCAATCCATGTTGGTTGGGTTTGCCGTTTTGATGGTCGCCGCAGCCAGCCACGCTGGGTCCTTTACCCCAGGCAACCTCGTTGTCTACCGTGTGGGCGACGGCAGCGGCAGTCTGGTTCTTACCGGCAACCCTGTGTTCCTCGACGAGTACACGCCGGCCGGCGCATTCGTTCAGGCAGTGGCGTTGCCGGCAACCGTCAGCGGCTCAAACAAACCACTGGTGGCCCAGGGCGCTGCCGGGAGCGGGAGCGCCGTCGAGGGTCTGATTTCCAATTCGGCCGATGGGCAATATGTGGTGCTCACCGGCTATGACACCCCCTTGCCCGGCCCGGCTACGCTCAGCGGCACAGCGTGCACCGGTGGCAGCGCTGTGCCGCGCACCGTCGGCCTCGTCAGGTACGACGGCACGGTAGATACATCGACCGCGCTAACCGATCTCGCATGCGCCAGCAACGTACGCTCCGCTGCTACCACCGACGGCACCAACCTCTGGGCCAGTGGCAACCAGGGCAACACCGGCACCGGTGGCGTGAAATACACGACCCGCGGCAGCACGACATCGGTGCAGCTGAATAGCACCGACACGAATATGCGCCAGGTTTTGATCTTCGGCGGTCAGTTGTACGGTGCCGTCAATGGCGGTGCCGTAAGTTCCATTGGCACCAACCTCCCGACGACGGGTGGTCAGACGGACACCGCACTGAGTCTTCCCGGCAGCGGCACCAGCCCCGATGGGCTGTTCTTCGCGTCGCTTCCTGGCGGCACCGTACTGTATCTCACCGACGACACCGCCGGAGAAATCTACAAGTGGTCGCTGGTAAGCGGTACGTGGACAGCCAACGGCACGATCGCCTTTGCAAAGGCGCGCGCCATCTTCGGCACCGTGAGCGGGTCGACGGTAACGCTCTACGTGAGAAGCAGCAACGATGACACGGTCATCCAGACGCTCAACGATGCCAGCGGGTTCAACGCGACGATCACGGGCATACTCTCGACTTGGGTGATGGCTTCCGCGAATGAAGTTTTCCGGGGCGTGGCCTTGGCGCCGTTCCTGCCTCCTACACCGACCGCTACGGCAACCTTCACCAGAACGTCCACGCTGCCCTCCGGCGCTCCGACCCGTACCCCGACGCAGACGGCGACCATGACGCCGACCCCGACACGAACCTTCACTTCAACCGCGACGCCGACCGCCACGGCGACCGCCGGGCCATTCACAGCCGGCCACATCGTCGTCTATCGCGTCGGCGACGGGATCAACGCGCTGGTGAGCACTGGCAATTCGGTGTTCCTGGACGAGTACACAACGAGTGGCACGCTGGTGCAGTCGGTCCCCTTGCCCACAGTTATCAGCGGTGCGCAGAAGCAGCTCATCGCCAGCGGTTCCGCGAAATCCGAAGGCATGCTGACACGTTCGGTCGACGGTCAGTACCTGCTGCTCACGGGCTACGCTACCGACCTCGGCGGCAGCAGTAAGCTGTCAAGCACCGCGGCAGCGACAGTGCCGCGCACCGTGGGGCGGGTCAGGTTCAACGGCACCGTCGATACTTCCACCGCGTTGACGGACTTCGCGGACCTCAACAACCCCCGCTGTGCGACAAGCACAAACGGCACGGATCTCTGGGTGGGCGGCGCTGCAGGCGGGGTGCACTATGCCACCCTGGGGAGCACCACCTCAACCCAACTCAACACCGACGAGACCGAGATCCAGCAAGTGAACATCTTTGCCGGCCAGCTGTATGCCTCGAGCCAGGACATCAACAACGTTCGCTTGGGCACCGTAGGATCGGGCTTGCCGATTGCAACCGGGCAGAGCCTTACCAACCTCCCCGGTTTTGAGACGGCAACCGGGAATCCCGACGCGTTCTTCTTCGCCGACCTCAGCAGTGGGGCTGCCGGCCTGGATACCCTGTACGTGGCTGACGATACGGCTGGGCAGATCCAGAAGTACTCGCTGGTGGGTGGCAACTGGATATCGAATGGTGCGGTCATCGCGGCAGACGTGCATGGTGTCACCGGCGTGGTCAGCGGAGCGATCGTGACTCTGTACGCCACTGGGACGACCGGCAGCGACGGTACGCTGTACGGCTTTACCGACACCTCCGGATACAATGGGACAATCTCCGGAAGCGCCTCGACCCTGATCACCGCTCCGACGAACGAAGCGTTTCACGGTGTCGCCCTGGCACCGGTTGCGCCTCCCCCGACGCAGACGCCCACTCCGACGATCACTCCCGGCGGGCCGACGCTCACCCCGACCCCCAGCCCAACAAAAACGCCAACTCGAACCCTGACCCCAAGCGCGACGGCGTCGCCGACATCGACGCAAACGCCGACGGCGACGCGCACACCGGGCGCCTTCACCGCTGGCAACATCGTCGTCTATCGGGTCGGTGATGGAACAACCCCGCTAACGGCCGGGGTGGGTTCCCCCGTCTTCTTGGATGAGTACACCGCCAGCGGCACATTGGTGCAGTCTGTCGGTTTGCCGACGAGTGCTAGCGGCTCGAACCATCGGCTTATCGCAAGCGGAAAGGCGGGCCCGGAAGGCCTGCTGACCCGCTCCGTCAACAATCAGTACCTGATGCTTACCGGCTACGACGCCGTGGTCGGCACCGCTAGCCTTACGACGTCGGCCGCGGCCACGGTGGCGCGAACTGTGGGGCGGGTCGACTCCGCCGGCACCATCGACACGTCGACTGCGCTGACCGACTTCTCCGACGGCGACAAGCCGCGCAGCGCCGCGAGCACGGACGGCACGAACATCTGGTTGACCTGCGGCGGCAAGGCGACCGCCAACTCCGATGGCGTCCACTACACAACCCTGGGTAGTACGACGTCCACGCAGGTCAGCATCACCTTCGGCGACGGACGCCAGGCCAACATCTTCGATGACCAGCTTTACATCTCGTCAGCGAACACCACGGCGGTCTTGGTTGGAGAAGTCGGCAGCGGTACGCCAACTTCCTCCGGCCAGACCACCACCGCCCTGGCCGGGTTCGTGGACACCACCGGCCAACCAGAGGGGTTCTTCTTCGCCGATCTTGACGGGAGCCCCGGTGGCGACACGCTCTACCTGATCGACGAGAGCGCCGGAATTCAGAAATGGTCGCTGGTCGGGGGCAATTGGAGCCTCCTCAACGCCATCGCGCCCACGTCCGACACACTGTATGGCGTGACCGGGGTTGTAAGCGGTACCACTGTCACCCTGTATGCGACCGGTAGTGGCGCTTCGAACGACGCCGGTACACTCTACACGCTCACAGACAGCAGCGGATTCAACGCGCCGATGAGCGGTAGCCTGAGCACGCTGGCGACCGTGACGTCGCCCGGCATGGAGGCCTTCCGCGGCGTTGCATTGGCGCCGGAGCCCCCGGGCTTCGTGCCGCCCGACAAGAACACGGGTACGTGCGAAGATGCGGTGGCGGGACACATCAAAACACTTTCCGCGTGCGTCACTGGTTGCGAGATCAAGCAAGCCGACACCGCACTCAAGGCGAAGCCGTTCGATGAAGAAGCGTGCGAGCAAGGTGCCGGCAAGCCGGCCTCCTGCCGCGCCAACTACAACAAAGCAACGGCGGCGTTGCTTGGGAAGAAGATCCCGATTTGCCCCGCTTGCCTCGGTCTTGCGGCGCAGAGCGATCTTGCCGATACGGTCATGAACTTCGTCGAGCAGCAGGCCGGCCAAGTTTACTGTTCCGGTACAGTCCCCTTCGGTGGCGACGACCCAGGTTTCGTGCCGTCCGACATGCACGCCGGGCTGTGCGAAGACATGGTGGCGAAGCATCTCAGGAAACTCGCGCAGTGCGTCGTCAGCTGTCAGACCAAGCAGGCCGACGCCGCGCGCAAAGGCAAGCCTCCCTTCGACGAGGCGACGTGCGAACTAGGCGCCGGCAAGCCGCTGTCGTGCCGCGCGGCCTACGATAAAGCGACAACCGTTGCTGCGAACACGACGGTGAAAGTGGCCGGGGTCAAGACGCTGATCTGTCCGCCGTGCATGAGTGCTACCGCACAGGAGAAGCTCGCCGATTCCTTGATGGCGTTTCTGAACGGAACCAAGGGGCACATCTACTGTGCGGGAAGCACCGTACTGCCACCGCCTTGATCCAGGTGAAGCCATTCGGTCACCACTTTCTCCGGGACTGGCACACACGGTCATTTGCTGCATCCACACATACGATCATCTGTACGTGAGAAGAAGTGGTTGACGCTCGCAGTGAGGTATTAACCCGGGGGCCGTTA
>CAZTDK010000625.1:0-4358 GCA_964611965.1 uncultured Binatia bacterium (SeqCode)
ACGTGTCCCAGTGCAGATCAATCACCTCGCTCGCCAGATACAGCTCGACCGCTGCGCGTGAGATGCCCAGCTGCCGCGCCCAGGCGGCGGGATCGGCACGGTGATCGGGATATGTGGGCCATGTGGTCATGGGCAGTCCCCCCCGCCCGCTCTCATAGTCGAGAGCGCCGGCGACCTCAAACCGCCCGCTGCTGAGTGCTGAGTCCTGAGTGCTGAGTCCTGAGTAGACTGCTCAGCACTCAGCACTTCCTTGGGAGATTGCTCAGCACTTAGCACTCGGGACTCAGCACTCAGCACTTCTTCTCTTGTCACGGCGTTGCGATGCGCTACCCTGTGGCCTAGTCATCTCGGACATGGGAGCCCGCAGCGACCCAACGGGGAGCGGGCCCTAGAAAGGACGCCGGCCGCAGGCCCCCGTGAATATTTCTGCCGCATTCATCAAACGGCCAGTCGGGACAACGCTGATGACCCTGGCGCTGGCACTGGCGGGTATCGTTGCCTTCCGCTTGCTGCCGGTTTCACCGATTCCGCAGGTCGAGTTCCCAACCATCCAGGTGCAAGCCGCGCTACCCGGCGCGAGCCCCGAGACCATGGCGTCGGCGGTGGCGATGCCGCTCGAGCGCCAGTTCGGACGTATCGCTGGCGTCACCGACATGACCTCGACCAGCTACCTCGGCTCGACGGGAATCGTCCTGCAGTTCGATCTGAGCCGGAACATCGACGGCGCGGCGCGTGACGTGCAGGCCGCGATCAACGCCGCGCGCGGTCAGCTGCCCTCGAACCTGCCGAACAATCCGCGCTATCAAAAGGTCAATCCGGCGGACGCGCCGATTCTGATTCTGGCGCTCACCTCCGACACCATCGATACCGCGCGCATTTACGACGCCGCCGCGTCGATCCTGCAGCAGAAGCTGTCGCAGATCGAAGGCGTCGGCCAGGTGGTCGTGGGCGGTAGCTCGCTGCCTGCGGTACGAGTCGACCTCAATCCCACCGCGCTGAACAACTACGGCATCGGGCTCGATCAGGTACGCACCACGCTCGGCAGCGTCAACACCAACCGTCCCAAGGGGCAACTCGCCGACGCCACAACCACGTGGGAGATCAGCGACACCGACCAGCTGCGCAAGGCCGAGGAATATCGGCCGCTGATCGTCGCGTATCGGAACGGCGCACCGGTTCGGCTCGCAGACGTCGCGAACGTCGAAGACTCGGTGGAAGACGTGCGGTCGTGGGGTCTGTCAGGCGGCAAGCCGGCGATCGTCGTCGTCATCTTTCGGCAACCCGCCGCCAACATCATCGAGACCGTCGACCGGGTGCGCGCCCTGCTTCCGGAGCTGCAGGCCTCGATCTCGCAGGGCATCGACGTCTCCGTGGTCATCGATCGCACGCCGACGATTCGCGCCTCGATCGCGGACGTCGAGCTGACCCTGCTGGTCTCCATCGCGCTGGTCGTGTTGGTGGTGTTTGTGTTTCTGCGCAACCTGTGGGCGACGATCATTCCCGGCGTCGTCGTCCCGCTCTCCTTGATCGGCACCTTTGGCGCCATGTACCTGTGCGGCTACAGCATCGATAACCTGTCGCTGATGGCGCTGACGATTTCGACGGGCTTCGTCGTGGATGACGCCATCGTCGTCATCGAGAACATCGCCCGCTATCTCGAGCATGGCATGCAGCCGCTCGAGGCCGCGTTGCGCGGCGCGCGCGAGATCGGCTTTACCGTGCTTTCGATGAGCGCGTCGCTGGTGGCCGTGTTCATCCCGATCTTGCTGATGGGTGGTATCGTCGGCCGATTGTTCCGCGAGTTCGCGGTGACGTTGTCGATCGCCATCGTGATCTCCCTGGTTGTGTCACTGACCACGACGCCGATGATGTGCGCCAAATTTCTGAAACCGCAGGAGGGACGGGTCCATGGTCGTGCGTATCGGGCAAGCCAGCGCGTCTTCGACTGGTTGCTGCATCACTACGAAACGACGTTGTCCTGGGCGCTGCGTCATTCGCGGCTGACGATGCTGGTCGCCGCGCTCACGGTGTGCGTTAACATCTATCTCTACATAATCGTACCCAAGGGGTTCTTCCCGGAGCAAGATACCGGCCGCATCATGGGCGCCATCCAGGCTGACCAGGACACGTCGTTTCAGTCGCTGCAGGAAAAGCTCGCGCAGTTCGTCGATATCGTCAAAGCCGATCCGGCCGTGGCGAGCGCCGTCGCCTTCACCGGTGGCAACAACGGCAGCACCAACACGGGTCGCATGTTCATTTCGTTGAAACCGTTGGCCGAACGCAAGCTCAGTGCCCCGCTGGTGATCGCGCGGTTGCGGCCGAAGCTCGCGACCGTGGCTGGCGCGAGCCTGTTCCTGCAGACAATTCAGGACTTGCGTATTGGCGGCCGGCTCAGCGGTGCCGCCTATCAGCTCACCCTGCAGGGAGATGACCTGCACGAGCTCAATCACTGGGCGCCGCGCATGCTGCGCAAAATGCAGACGCTGCCCGGCCTGCTCGACGTCAACAGTGACCAACAGGATCGCGGGCTGCAGGCGTCCATTCAAATCGACCGCGACACCGCTTCGCGGCTGGGGATCACGCCGCAGATGATCGACGACGCGCTTTACGATGCCTTCGGGCAACGTCAGGTGTCGACGACGTACACCGAGCTGAACCAGTATCACGTGGTGATGGAAGTGGCGCCGCAATTCTGGCAGAACCCCGAAACGTTGCGCGATATCTATGTGCGTTCGACCAACGGCGTCCAGGTGCCGCTCAGCGCGTTTACGCATTTCGCGCCGTCGACGACGGCGTTGGCCGTCAATCACCAGGGGCAGTTCCCCGGCATCACGCTGTCGTTCAACCTGGTCCCGGGTGTGGCGTTGGGCGACGCGGTCGCAGAGATCACCGCCGCGGAACACGAGATCGGTTTGCCAGCCAGCATTCGCGCCAACTTCTCCGGCACGGCGCAAGCGTTCCAGGCGTCGCTGGCCAACGAACCGATACTGATCCTGGCGGCGCTGCTCGCCGTCTACATTGTGCTCGGCATGTTGTACGAGAGCTACATTCATCCGCTGACGATTCTGTCGACGCTGCCGTCGGCCGGCGTCGGCGCCATTCTCGCACTGCTGATCTGCCACACCGATCTGAGCGTCATCGCGTTGATCGGCATCATCCTGCTGATCGGCATCGTCAAAAAGAATGCGATCATGATGATCGACTTCGCGCTCGATGCGGAACGCCGGGAAGGAAAGTCGCCGGAGGACGCCATCTACGAGGCGTGTCTGCTGCGTTTCCGGCCGATCATGATGACCACCATGGCGGCGATGCTCGGAGCCTTGCCGCTGGCGGTGGGTGGTGGCACCGGATCCGAGCTGCGCCAGCCGTTGGGGATTACCATTGTCGGCGGGCTGATTGTGAGCCAACTGCTGACGCTGTACACCACGCCGGTGGTGTATCTCTATCTCGACCGCTTCCGGCTTTGGGTCTTGAGCTTCCGGCGGCGTGGCCTGCGCGTGCCGGCAGCCGCCGCGTCGGCGTAAACGGTGCCCTGGACGACAGACAACAGACGGACAGACAACAGATTCACAATTCAATGTTGGCGGGGGTGTGTGTCTGTTGTCTGTCGTCTCCCATTCTCGACCTCCTGAGCCCGGGAAATCTGCCGCGAGCCCAGGATCTTTCACCACGAAGGACACGAAGACCACGAAGAAAGGAATTCAGGATCTTCTCTTTCATTTTCCTTCGTGAACTTCCTGCCCCTTCGTGGTTCCATTCTCCGACGCGGATCAACGCGACGGCACGTCAACCGACCTGCCACGTCATTCGTTTCTCCTACAACGGACGAAGAAGGAGTTTCTTGAGCCCGCGATTCACGGGCAGGAGGTTGACCATGAAGCAAATCGCGATGTTGATGCTGCTGAGTCTCACGCTCGTGGCGCTCGGCAAATTCTCTCCAATCGGTGTTCATGTCGGACAACCTGTCGCGGATGAGGGGGACGATGGGGACGGCGGCGGCAGCACCGATGACGATGGTGACGACAGCTGAAACGGAGCCAACCATCGAAAAGACGCCGGCCGCCGGCCATAAGACGCTCAGTCGCCTGCGCCCCGGTCTTCGAACGATCCTGGTCGGGTTGGGTGTCGGTGCCATGGCGCTGTATTGGGTGTGGCACCAACGCCCCGTAAAATCGCACTACATCACGGCCGAGGTGACACGCGGGCCGGTGGTTCGCAGCATCACGACGACCGGGGCGGTCGATCCGGTCATCACGGTGCTGGTCGGCGCCTACGTCTCCGGCACGATCCAGGCGTGCTATTGCGACTACAACACCGAGGTGAAGGCGGGGCAACTGTGCGCCAAGATCGATCCGCGT
>CAZTDK010000626.1:0-4352 GCA_964611965.1 uncultured Binatia bacterium (SeqCode)
GCGCCCCGCCCGCAGGTCGGCGACAAACCCGCGGATGAACGCCTCGACCGGTTCGTCGTGGAAGACGCGCTGCAGCAGCTCGCGCTGCAAGCGTTTGCTGACCTCGCTCCAGTCGCGGCGCACCGACTCGAGACCGACAAACTCGATCTCCTCACGCCCGTCTTCCACACGCAACCCGGCGTAGCGTTTCTTGCTCCCGACCTTGCCGCCACGGACTTCGGGAAGAAAGAAACGGTGATACAGCTTTTCGAACTCGAGCTCCAGCACGCTGACGCATCCGAACTCGGTGGCAATGCGCGACGCGACCGCCGCACCACCTTCGACGCGCAGGCGCTCCGCCAGTTGCAAAGCGCGCTGCGCATTCGGCTCGCGCGGGTAGACGAAGAGGGAATCAGTGTCGCCGTAGATGACCTCATGCCCCTGGCGTCGCACACACTCGGCGGCGTGTTGAATGAGCAGTTGGCCGAACGAGGTCACAGCATTGGCCACGTCGGGGGAGAACAACCGCGACGCGCCGGCACCGAGGACACCATAGAAGGAGTTCATCAGAATCTTGATCGCGTTCGCCTTCACCCGGTTGCCGTCCTGCTTGGCCTGCTCGCGCTCGCCGGCGAGCGTGGTCAGCAACTCCGGAATGATCCCGGGAACGTCACGCCGGAAGACGGCGCCGTTGGGCGCGCGGACCGCCTGATGGTGCGGCTGCGCCGCGCGGACGTGGGTCAGCGGGTCGATGTTGAAGGTGCGAATGATACTCGGATACAGGCTCTTGAAGTCGAAGACGAGGACGTTTTCGTAGAGCCCTGGCTTCGACTCCATCACATAGCCGCCCATGATCTGGGCGGCTTGCGTGTCGACGTTCACCGACGGCGCCACCACGCCGCGTGGTCGCAGGGCATTGAGGTACAGCGAATCGATCGACGCGATGGCAGCACTGACCCGGTCGAGCTGCATGCCGGTGAGCCGGCTGCGCTCGATGGCCAGCTCGACGAGCCCGGTCTTGTCGAGAATCTCCGTGACCAGACGCGCATCCTGCAAGTTGTAGTCGACCAGCCGTTGCGGGTCGCGATGATAGAGCGCTGCGATCTCGGTGTGACGGCCGTCGCCGGCCAGCAACTTGCCTTTGCCGAGAAAGGTTTGCGCCGCGGTCTCCAGCTTGTAGTCGTCGAGACGGATGAAGGCGCCGCGCATCAGCGACAGGCCATCGAGCACCTGGCGGCCGAAGACGATAGCGCGCGACTCGCGCGTGAACGACGCGTCCTTGCGCAAGTCGAAAGCGTCGTCGTTGCGGCCGATGGCGAAGGATACGCCGTGCCGGCGCGCGATACGTGCCAGGACCGCAAGATCGAAGTCGACGACGTTCCAGCCGGTGATGACGTCGGGGTTGAGCGTCTCGAGATACCCGAGAAACCGGCGGATCGCCGCTTTTTCCGAGGGTACCGAGTCGGCGCACGCCAGTGTCCCATGGTGGACGATGATGACCCGCTCGAAATCAGACGTGTGCAAGGCGATGGCGTACAGCTGGTCGCCCGTCGGGTTGGTCTCAATGTCGATCGACAAGACTTTCAGCCGCGGCGTCCAGTGCGCCGGCCGCACTGCGGGATTGCGGTAAACACGGCCAAGGCGCACGTGCGTCACAGACTCGCCATCGACATCGAACGCACCACGGATGCCGCGATCGATCAGGTAACGGTAGGCGAAGCGCACATCGGCTTCGAAGCAGGTGACCCCGCGCTCTTCGAGCTTGCGGCGCAAAGGGGGCACGTCGCCAGGAACGCCCACGGCGACGGTGACTACGGGCTCGCCGTCCAGTGTGACAAGTCCGCTCCGCTCAGTGTCCAGACCGGCTGCCAGCACCCTGTCGGGCTTGGAAGGTCGTAGCGACCCAACGGGGAGCGGTCCCGCCGAACTGACGCCGACCGCAGGTCCCAACGTTGCGAGTTGTTCGACGTGGCGTTCCAGGATGAAGAAATGCGGGCGCGTGCGGTCGTCGATGATCAGACAGGGCTCGCCCGACTCGAGCACGCCGTACAGATGCACCTCGGGCACGCCGCGCACGACGCGGTAGGTGGGCGTCAGGATGAAGCCGCGCATGCGGCTGATTATAGGGGGCAACGGTTGCGCGGGTCTACGGCTTCTACGCGCCCGGAAGTTTCACTTTCTCGTACACGTCAGCCAGCGCCAGGCGCGCGCCGACGGATTCTACTTGGATGCAGTCGTCGAGGCGATTGGTCTCCGACAAGATCCAACGGCCGTCAGGCTGACGGACAAAATGCTCGACGTGCACCTTCTCTTGCGCGATGAGCACGTACTCGGCGAATGACTCGATGGTGCGATACTGCTCGAACTTCGCGCCCCGATCGTAGTCCTGGGTTGTCTTCGACAGCACCTCCACGATGACCTTCGGGTTCAACAACGTGTCAGCGTGCTGGTCCTCGAAGTGGGGCTCACCGCAAACCACGACGACGTCGGGATAGGTGTACAGGCCGCTGGCCGACACCTTCACACGCAGGTCGGTCGAGTAAACGGTGCAATCACGCTTACGCAGCTGCCCCGAAAGCTCGCGCACCACGTTGGTGACAACGAGCACATGCGCCGGGCTGGCCCCCGACATCGCGAAGATCTCGCCCTCGAAATATTCGCTCTTCGTCTCGGCGCGCCGCTCACGCGCCAAGTATTCTTCGGCTGTGATCCGCGGCTGCAACTGGCGCGACATCATCACTCCTGCGTTGACTTCATAGCACGAAGCCCACCGCCCTGCGCCATTGACTGTGTCCGTTCAAGCCCTCACACCCCCAAGCCCTCGAGCCCCGGTCTTCAGATGAAATCCGCCAGCGGCGCCAGGCGCTCGATCCATTCGTCCGGCAGGAGCGTCACCGTGCCGCCAAACTGCTTGCAGTAGAGAACGATCTTGGCAGTCTCTTCCAGCAGCATGGCGCGCGTGGCGGCCTTGCGGAGATTCTTGTCGACCGTCATCAAGCCGTGATTCTGCAGGATGCACCCGCGGCTCTTCTCCAGCGCCACCGCCACCGCGTCCGCCAGCTCGGTCGACCCGGGCATAAACCACGGGACGATCTGGGTGTCCTTCAAGAAGACCGCGTCGGTGTTGATCGGCGGAAAGGTCTGGTTGGTGATGCCGAAGGCCGTGGCGATCGGGGCGTGGGTATGGACGGCGCCGGTTGTGCCGGGGCGGACCCGATACGCCCCCCAGTGCATTTGCCACTCGACCGACGGGACACACGTGCCCTCGACGATCGAGCCATCGCGCTTGAGGCGCACGAGATCGTTCTGTGTCAGCCCCCCCTTGTACATCTGACTCGGCGTGATCCAGAGCGTCTCGCCATCGGGCGACGTAGCGCTGACATTGCCACCGGTCGCGGTCAGCAACCCCAGGGAGAACAGCTCATTGGTGATCTGGATGATTTGTTCCTTGCACTCGGCGTCCGTCGACATGCGATCTCTCCTTCGTGCCGCTACCTTTCGCTGGAGCGGCGGCGAAGGTCAAGGGAGGAGACGACAGACGACACACAACAGAGAACAGACTCCAGACGACAGAGCACAGACTCACTTCAGTACGGACGCGAGCCGGCTCCAGGCATCGTTCACCGTCTGCAGTCTGTCGTCTGTTGTGTGTTGTCTGTCGTCTCTCAGCTCAATCCGTTGGCGCGATCTTGCGCTTCCGGATCGAAGTCCTCGAATTGGACGATCTCGAGCCGCTCGAAGGCCTGACGGACGCGCGGCGTCAGCAGACCGAGGCGTTTGATGTTGGGGACCACACGCGCAAAGAGCGCTTGGCGGAACATCTTCATCACCGGCGACGCCAGGACGATTTCGCGCACTTCCTGGCGATCGAGGCCCAGGTAGTCGGAAACCTCCTCGGCAAGCAGCCGATCACGCATCAGCTCGCAGGCTTCGATGACGAAGTCTTCACGGTCACGCCGCTCGACCTCCGGCATGTCGAGGTAGTGGTCCTTCAGCGAGATGACGCCGAAGGCGACGTGGCGCGACTCGTCCTTCATCACGTAATGAAGGAGATCCTTGACGAGGGGTTCCTGGGCGAGTTGGTACATGTTGGCAAAGGCCCCCATGGCGAGCCCTTCCACCAGGATCTGCATGCCCAGGTACTTAAAGTCCCAGCGCCGATCGCAGATGATGATATCGAGCAGGCGCTTCAGGTTCGGGTTGATCGGCCACTCCCACTCGAGCTTCTCGCGCAGGTAGCGGCTGAAGACCTCGACGTGGCGCGCTTCGTCCATCGTCTGCGTGGCGGCGTAGTACTTGCCGTCGATCCACGGCACCGCGCCGGTGAGCTGCGAGGCCACGATGAGCGCGCCCTGCTCGCCGTGCATGAACTG
>CAZTDK010000627.1:0-4346 GCA_964611965.1 uncultured Binatia bacterium (SeqCode)
ACGGCGGCGGAAGCCCTTGCGGTATCCCTGAACGAAACCGGGAACATCCACTGGCCGCGCATGGAGCAGGTGACGGGCAACAGCGCCCGCCAGTTGCAACGGGAGCTGGGGAGCCTTGTCTATTGCAATCCGGAGGGCGGCGCCTGGGAAACGGCGGACCTCTACCTGAGCGGCGACGTGCGCCGCAAGCTGAAGGTCTCCGAAGCGGCGGCGGCGCTGAGCCCGTCTTATGAGCGCAATGTCGAAGCCCTGAAGGCGGTACAACCCGCCGATCTGGAACCGGGCGATATCGAGGCCCGATTGGGGTCCTCGTGGATTCCGGCGAGCGATGTCCAGGACTTCGTCTCCGCGCTTCTGGACATAGCCCCGCGCAACGTGCGCGTCGGCCACGCGCAGGTGATTGCGACATGGACCGTCGAGATCGATGCCTACGAGCGCGGGAGCGTTGGCAACACGACGGTGCACGGAACGGCGCGGTTTCGCGCGTCGGACCTGATCGAGCAGGCGCTCAACGGGCGCGTGCCGACCGCCTATGACGAGCTCCCCGACAAGAGCCGCGTCATCAATCAGCAAGAAACCATCGCCGCCCGCGAAAAGCAGCAGCAGTTGAAAGACCGGTTCCGGGAATGGGTCTGGGAGGACAACGCGCGGTCCGCGCGGCTAGCGCGCGACTATAACGACCGGTTCAACAATCTGCGCCTGCGGTGCTTCGACGGCGCGCATCTGACTCTCCCCGGCATGAACCGCGCTTACTTACGCGACGAAGACCTTGCTGGTCACCAGAAGGACGCCGTGTGGCGCATGGTGCAAAGCGGGAGCACGTTGCTGGCGCATGTCGTGGGGGCCGGAAAGACCTGGACGATGGCGGCCGCCGCGATGGAAATGCGCCGGCTGGGGCTTGCGAAAAAGCCCATGTTCGTGGTGCCCAATCATCTCGTCGAGCAATGGGGCGCGGAGTTTCTCAAGCTCTATCCGCAGGCGCGCCTGTTCATTGCGGGGAAGGAGCATTTTTCAACCGGCAACCGCCAGCGCGCGATGGCGCGGATTGCGAGCGGCGCCTGGGATGCCGTGATCGTGTCGCACCGCTCCTTCGAGTTTTTGCCGGTGTCGGACAAGCTGTTCAAGCGGTTCATTGACGAACAGGTGGAAGAGCTGGAGGCAGAGATTCTGGAGGCGCGCGCGGAGAAGGGCGACAACCGCCGGGTGGTGAAGGAACTGGAGAAGGCCAAAAAGCGGCTGGTCGTCAAGCTCAAGGAGCGTGCCGACTGGGAAGGAAAAGACAATACGCTGACCTTCGAGGAGCTGGGCGTCGATCAGATTTTCGTCGATGAGGCCGATCTGTACAAGAACCTGGCCTACACCACGAAAATGAACCGCATCGCCGGGCTGCCGAATTCCGAGAGCAACCGCGCCACGGACATGTACATCAAGACGCGCTACGTCCGCGAGCTGACCGGCGGGCGCGGCGTGGTGTTTGCGACCGGCACGCCGATTTCAAACACGATGGGCGAGATGTACACGATGCTCCGCTACCTGTCGCCCGATCTGCTCCAGGAGCGCGGCGTCGCGCCCTTCGACGCCTGGGCCGCGAATTTCGGGGAAGCCGTCACTTCCCTCGAACTGTCTCCGGACGGCGCCGGCTACCGGATGCACACGCGGTTTGCGAAGTTCATCAACCTGCCCGAGCTGCTCTCTATGTTCCGCACCTTCGCCGACGTGCAGACGGCGGACATGCTGAACCTGCCGCGCCCCGGCATGGCGGGCGGCAGGCCGCACATCGTGGCGGCGTCCGCCTCCGGGCCGCTCAAGGACTTCATCAAAACCCTGACCGCCCGCGCCGAGCGGCTGCGGACGGCGCGCGTCGATCCCTCCGTGGACAACATGCTGAAGATTACCGGCGAGGGCCGCAAGGCGGCGCTCGACATGCGCCTCGTCGATGCCTTTGCCAGCGTGCAGGGCGACACGAAACTGAGCCTGGCGGGGGATCGCATCCGTTCTGTCTGGGAGAAAACCCGCGACGCCCGGTTAACGCAACTCGTCTTCTGCGATTTATCGACCCCTGCCCCCGACCGATTCAACGTCTACGACGAACTCAGGACGAAACTGATCGAAGCGGGCGTACCGAAGGCGGAGATCGCCTTCATTCACGATGCGGAAAGCGACGCGGAAAAGAAGCTGCTGTTCGATGCCGTGAATGCCGGACGGCTGCGTATTCTGATCGGCTCGACGGAAAAAATGGGAGCCGGGACGAACGTGCAGCGGCGGCTGGTTGCCCTGCATCATCTCGATGCCCCCTGGCGGCCCCGCGACATCGAGCAGCGCGAGGGGCGCATTCTACGGCAGGGGAATACGAACCAAGAGGTGGGGATTTACCGCTATGTGACCGAAGGGTCGTTCGATGCCTATATGTGGCAGACCCTCGAAACCAAGGCCCGCTTCATTCAGCAAGTGATGAACGGGCAGACCTCGGTGCGCCAGGCGGAGGACCTCGCTGGCGGCGCTCTCACCTATGCGGAAATCAAGGCGATTGCCTCGGGCAATCCGGCGGTCATGGAAAAGGTGAAGGTGGACACCGAAGTCCGCAAACTCGACCAGTTGCGCGCGGCGCACCGCAACCAGCAGCACGGCATCCGGCAACAGGTTAGTAACCTGCCGTCCAACATCAAGGAAAGCCGCGAGAGGATCGAGAGGCTCTCCGCCGATATCAAAAGGCGCGACTCCCAGACGGGAGAAGAATTCTCCATGAGCGTGGGCAATCGTGTGTTTTCCGGCAAAGGCGCCCGCGAATTGGCGGCGGATGCCCTGACAAAGATAGTGCTGTCGTGGCGTGACGATGCGAGTTTTCAGGCGCGGGGGATGTTTCGCGGATTCGAGATTCTGAGCCGGGGGCGCAAGACAACAAGCGTGCTATCCGAGGACGAAGAACTTCTGCCGGAACTATTCGTTCGGGGAGCGGGAATCTACAAGGCGCAAATGAATGCCGAGAATCCGCTCGGCACGATGCAGAGCATCGAATACGCGCTGCGCGGCCTGGACAAGGCAGTCACGGAGGAACGCGAGCGTCTGGCCCGCGATGAAAAATTGCTGGCGGATTTTCAGGAGCAAATGGGAAGGCCGTTCGAGCACGAGACGCGGCTGAACGATTTGCTGGCGCGTCAGGCCGCACTGAATGCGGCCCTCGATCTTGACAAGGGCGAACGTCAGGTTGCGCCACCGGACGGGACCGGGAACGATCTTGAAGGCAGTGGCGGTGGAGCGGATGAACAAGTGCCAGGTGGCGCGGCGCATTCCGAAACACGCGATGACCGCCCCCGACGCAATCGACCGGCGCAACGCGACACGCGCGACGCCGATGAGGATGACGACGTGACCGTGAAACAGCAGCCGGCGCCAGGGCCGACATTCTGAAAGCAGAAACGGACGCGACGGGCGTGCCGGTGACCTGTTTGCACGGGTTGACCGTAGCAGCTTCACTTGCTGGCGCGGCCCGCGCGAGACCGACGGCTCGGAAACGCCCGGCCGGCCACGCGCGCGAAGAGATGCACCCAGCAGCAACCCGGAAGGTGAGAGGGCAAGGGCGGCGAAGAGTACAGGCATGTCTCCCGTCCTCTGCAACGGGCAGTTAACGGGGCGTTGCCGTGGTCCGCACTCTAAGATACTTCGCCGCTTCGCTCAGTTCGCGTCCCAAGACACGGCCTTGACATAAGCACGCGTGTGACATGTTTACCACACCCAGTGGCAATTCCTACCGACCGTCACAGCTTATGTTGACGTTTGGTTAAAATTCTCTTAATCCTTGCTACAAGAGACAGTGGGACATGGATTTTTAGCATCTAAACCCGCTTTCCCGTTTAAAACGCCCTCGCCAGTCAAACGCGAGGCAATTTGGAGGAAACACAATGAAAAAACTATTACTCGTGAGCACAGCAATCGCTGGTGTGGCAATGATGTCAGCACCTGCTTCTGCAGCTCTCAAAATGGACCTCGGTGGCTATTTCCGCGGTTACGGCGTTTACGCTGACAACAATGAGCCAGCTTCTACGTCGCTGCGTCGCTTTGAATTCCGCCGCAACAACGAAATTCACGTTAACGGCGAAACCACACTCGACAACGGTCTGACCATTGGTGCGCACACCGAACTCGAAATCGCTAACGAAAGCGCAACCGCAGCACCAACCGCGAACGGCAACATGGTTGACGAAACATACATGTACACCTCCGGTGGCTGGGGCCGCGTTAACTTCGGTTCCGAAGATGGCGCTGCTTACCTCCTGCAGGTTGGCGCTCCTTCCGCTGACAGCAACGTTGACGGTCTGCGTCCGGTTATTCAGGGCTTCACCTATGAC
>CAZTDK010000628.1:0-4344 GCA_964611965.1 uncultured Binatia bacterium (SeqCode)
TCCACGCGAGCGTGCGCTCGGCGTCCATGCCCTCGATCACGGTACCGTCCGCAGGCGACGCGGGAACTCTCAGGGCGTCTGTATCCCCGCCGCCCGGGAGGATCTCGGTCAAGGTCTCCTCCAGATCTGGTTTTCCCGCAAGGGTGAGGACGCGACGGGCGGCGATCCATGCACCCTCCACATTGCGAAAATCCGAAAGGACGTTGATCCCCTCGCCGCGCCGCACCTGCACCAGACGGTGTGACTCGGCATCGAAAACCAGGACCAGGTCAGCGGCGCGGATTGCGGGCAACAGCCGTGGCCCATCGCGCACGGCGTCCGCCGGCTGGACGGCGCGCTCGTCGATCCGGCGCAACACCCAGGCATTGTCCTCAACGCCCATGAGGGCATTCTCTTCCGCTCCAGCAGGACAGGGCTCGACGCGGTGGCGCGTCTCCTGCCAGCAGTGCACACCATCAATCCACATGCGGTAGGCACGACCGCCCGGGCCGTCGAGCTGCATCGCCCAGTGATCGGCGCCCGCATAGTCAAGGGTGCGGCGCATCCGTGCGGCACCTTTGAACTGGACATCGGCAACGATCCGGAAGTCATCGAAGCGCGCCAACCGGTCGCGACCGCCGTGGGCCTCGATCGCGGCACGCAGCAGTGCGCGCGCGTCCCCTGTCGGCCCGGCCGTTCCCTGGCAGCCAGTGAACACGGTCGCCAGCGCGGCCGCGATCACAGGCAGATTGCGTGAAAGACGCCGCATCCGTCTCTCGACTATTCACGGCCGGCGGTGGCGGCCGGACGCAGCCGGTAGATCCAGTAGTCGGGCGCTTCCACGAGCACCTCCAGGCGCGGCGCCCACGTCGCATCAGGAAGAATCAGCGGGAGACGAACATCTTTGCGCAGCACCAGGAGCGCACCGCTCGGAAGATCGTCGGGGGCGATCGGGGGCAGCAGCGTCTTACCGTAGAGATCCGCGGCGCAGAGGCGCCGGATACGCGCGCGCTGCCCATCGGGATTGGTGAGGGCCTCCATCTCCTTGACCGAGTCAATGCCCGCAATGTGGTAGACGTTCGTCCCCGGGAGACGGTTCTCGAGGTATGGCGCCAGCAGGTGCGCGGTGGTGTAGACGGGAACGTTGCCGAGCTCGGGCCGCGCCTGCAGCCAGGCGAAGATCGCCGCGAGGTAGCTCGGCGCCCCGACATTGGTCCGGAGCGGCAGCAACGGTCCGCTCAAAATCAGCACCACCGTCAGGGCCGTGGCCACGGTTCCGGCCCGCAGCCAGGCCGCCGCCCAGATCACCGCATAGGCCGCAATCAAGATTGGCACGGCACGACTGTCCTCCTGACGTGTCGCCAACCAGATGCCCACGAGCGCCGCGATGCCCAGGGAGGCGAGCGCCGGCCGCTTTCCCTCCCACGGAGGCTCGAGCGCCCGTCCGACGAAAAAGGCGAAGGCAGGAAGCACATGCATGGAATAGCGCGGCGCGGCGCCGAAGTTGCCGATCCCCAAGATCGGCAGGCCATGGATCGCCATCACCGAGAGCACGGCATACACCAGGAGCGCACGCTCCACCGGCCGTAGCCGTTCGAGGCTCAGGGCCGCCGCGATGCCGGCGGCCGGCGTTACGGCGGCCGCCGGCTCAAGAAAGTATCGTAACCCGATGAGTTGGTTGCCGTAGATCGGATTGGTCGGATCGATCGGCGTTGCCGGAGGAAAATGGGTCAACCACAACGCGTCATGATGGTAGAGTGCGCCCGTCGCGGCATACAGCAGCGGAAACACCGCCATGCCGAGCACCAGGGAGCGGTCCCGTCTCATCACCAGGACATAGACGGCCATGACCGCACAGAAGACCGCGAGCTCGAAGCGCGTCCACGGCAACATCCCGACGACCAGACCCGCGGCGAACGCCCAGTGACGGACGCACAGCAAGTACAGCGCGAGCACCATTCCCACGATTCCGTCGACGTTCGGAAAGCCGGCGGCGCCGCCGTAGAAATAGAGCGGCGACAGCGCCACCGTGAGGGCCGGCAGGTTGGGAAGCCGTTGCCCGAGCGCACGCGCGATCGCCGCCATCAGCGGGATCGCGGCCGCGCCGACCAACACGTGCGCGACAAGCGTCGCGTGCGCGCCCGCCGCGGAGAACGGGGCATAGAGCACGACCAGCACCGGATGCACTCTTTGGAAAAAAAACACGGGCAGAAAGTCGCGACGCAACCAACTCGCCCAGTAATGTGTCAGCAGCCCCTCGTCGTTGAGCGTATAGTCGGAGTGAACGAAGAGAAGGCCAAAGAGGATATACGCGATGGTCAGCAGCCAGATCACCGCCGGATCCTCGACGAGCCAGCGCATCAGCCGCTCGGCGCGCGTGCGCCACGAAGACATGCGCATTCTATAGCGGCAGCTCCGACCGCAACCAAGTTGGCCAGCCTTCGCAGAACCTCCGGCCGCCTACCATCGAATTTTCTTGACACGAGCAGGAAGTCCCGGCATTGGTGCACTATAGGCTCAATCACCATGCGAAGTGACGGGAACTCGGTGGGCGACGCACGTGGGCGGCGCGGCTCGAAGCTTCGCCTCTTGCTGATCAACCCGACCATCATCGGTAAGCGCGAGCACCTGCACATCGGTTTGGGCACGGTCGGTACGTACGTCACGCGCCATAGCACCCACGATGCACGCATCCTGGATTTCGTGGCGCTGCAGCGCACCTGGCGCGAGCATCTGCGCCGCGTGCTCGACGAGTACCAGCCCGACCTCGTCGGCATGTACATCTCTTCGCCCTACTTCCCCTCTGCATGCACGGTGGCGCGGGAAATTAAACGGCTTGCCCCGCACGTGCCGGTGCTCGCCGGTGGCCATCATGCGACCCTGTCGCCCGACGACACGATGCGCGAGCCTGCCTTCGACATGCTGATTGTCGGCGAAGGCGAGAAGCCGCTGGTGGCGCTGCTCGACACGATGGCCGCGAACCGCTCGCTCGACGAGGTGCCGGGCTTGTGGTGGCGCGATGGCGATACCCTCCACAAGGTTCCGAAGGCCACCTTGCTTGAAGCGGAGGAGATGCCCGGGGTCGACTGGTCGCTGCACGACGAGGAGACGTTGCGCGCGAACTTCTACTTCTGGGGCATCCTGCCGGTGATGGCGAGCCGCGGCTGCCCGGCGCGCTGCTCGTTCTGCTCGATCACCAACGTGCAGCGGCTGTACGCCGGTGAAAAATTCTTGCGCTTCCGCAACCCGCGCGAGGTGGTCGACGAAATCGAAGCCGACTACGAGCGCTACCGCGACTGGGGTATGCGCATCGTCTTCTTCTACGACCTCAACTTCCTCGTCAATCCGAAATGGCTGCGCCAGTTCACCGACGAGTACAAGCGTCGCGGACTCAACCGCCGGCTCAAATGGAGCGCCTACACACGTGCCGACCATGTCAATCCGAGCACCCTGGAGTCGTTGCGCGACAGCGGTTGCGTCAACCTGCGCGTCGGCATCGAGGCGGCCAACCCCTACATGCGCAACGTCCTCTACGAAAAGGATGTCTCGCAGGAGGTGCTGGTCGACGCGCTGCGGCAGATCAAGGCGCTGGGCATTTCGGTAACCGGTTATTTCATGGCCGGCGGCCCCGGCGAACGACCCGAATGGCTGATGGAATCGCTCGAGCTGATCAAGCGCGAGGGGGTCGAGTACCCCGTCTTTTTCCTCTACAAGCCGCTGGCCGGTACCGATCTTCTTGACCGCTTCGAAGAGCTGGGCGCGCACGTGCTCGCCGATTCGATGGGCGCGAGCGCCGACTTCCTCCACGGGGTCAACCTCGAGCACGAGCACATCAAAGCGTGGCAGCTCAGGGCTTATCTTGGACTGACACACGTGCTGTTCGGACCCAATCTCGTGCTCTCACAGGTGCGCCGCGTCGGCTGGCGCTATTTCCCGCACTTGGTCCGCTACGTCTCGCGCGCGATGGCGGTGGGCTTCTCGTTCTACGGCGCTTTCACCTACTTCATCTTCTACGGCTACGACCATTTCGCCGAGGCGATTCGGCTGCGCGCCCAGCCGCGCCCCGGGCGCGCTTGGCGGGCGCTCATGGCCGTGACCCGACTGTGGATGCGTCCCTCGGGCGCGCCGGAGCCACCCCTGGTAGCGGCGCAGCCGCGGCCGGTGACGTGGAACGTCGATGCGGCCGCGGAGTTGGTTCCAACCGGGAGTGCTGCCCAACGCGCTGCCGGCCAGCCCAACGCTGCCGTCGCCTGACCCCGCGTGACTTTGCCCGACGCCTCTACAACTTGTCTGCTCATCGGTGGTCGCGGCTTCGTCGGGTCGGCGATCGCCGCGGCTGCCGATGCGGCCGGCTGGCGGGTGACC
>CAZTDK010000629.1:0-4344 GCA_964611965.1 uncultured Binatia bacterium (SeqCode)
TGGCGGCAAGAAGCCGTGGAAGCAAAAAGGCACTGGCCGCGCGCGTGCCGGCAGCAGCCGCTCGCCCATATGGGTCGGCGGTGCAACCATCTTTGGGCCGCAACCGCGCGATTACTCGTATCGCTTGCCGGCCACGGCGCGCAAAGCTGCCTTACGCTCCGCCCTTGCCGCCAAGCTGCGCGACGGACAGCTCATGGTTTTGGATCGCATCGCCATTGATGCGCCGAAGACCCGGTTGCTCGTAAAGCTGCTCGGCGAGCTGCAAGTCAAGAGTGCACTGATTGTCCTGCCGGCCAAGGATGACACGATCGAACGCGCCGCCCGCAATCTGCCGCACGTCAAGGTGCTCCGCGTCGAGGGCGCCAACGTCTACGATCTCCTGCGCTACGATCGTCTCATCGTCACGCAGGAAGCGGTGGACGCGCTACAGAGGAGGCTGGGCGCATGAAGGACCTCGGGTATGTCATCACCTCTCCGTTGATTACGGAGAAGGGCACTTTGGTGAACGAGCAAGGCAACCAATTTGTCTTCCGCGTGCGTCCGGAGGCCAATAAGGTCGAGATTCGCAAAGCCGTGGAGACCTTCTTCAAAGTAAAAGTGGAGAAGGTTCACACCTGCAATTTCATGGGCAAAGAGCGTCGCGTCGGCAAATCCATGGGGCGGCGGCCGCGTTGGAAGAAAGCCTACGTCACCTTGGCTGCCGGCCAGCGCATCGACTTCTTCGAGAACGTGTAAACGATGGCCACGCGTCAATATAAGCCAACGTCAGCGGGCCGCCGCTTCCAGAGCGTGCTCGACTTTTCCGAGATTACCGATAAGGAACCGGAGCGCCTGCTGCTCGAGCCACGCAAACGTACCGGCGGTCGCAACGCGCTCGGGCGCTTGACCAGCCGCCACCGCGGCGGCGGTCATAAGCGCCGCTACCGCGTCATCGACTTCCGGCGCGACAAAGACCTGGTGCCGGCAAAGGTGGCGGCCATCGAGTACGATCCAAACCGCTCAGCCCGCCTCGCTCTGTTGAATTATGCAGATGGTGAAAAGCGTTACATGCTTGCGCCGGTCGGCTTGCGGATTGGTGATCCGGTGGTGGCCGGTAAGGGCGCCGACATCAAGCCGGGGAACAGCTTGGAGCTGCGCTTGATCCCGACGGGAACCATGGTGCACAACGTCGAGCTGAAACCCGGCCGCGGAGGCCAGCTGGCGCGCAGCGCCGGCGCGGCGGCGCAGCTCATGGCGAAGGAAGGCGGCAACGCTTTGCTGAAATTGCCCTCGGGCGAGTTGCGCTATGTGCAGCTGACGTGCCGGGCGACCGTCGGCCAGGTCGGCAATCTCGATCACGAGAACGTCTCTGTTGGGAAGGCGGGGCGCACGCGCTGGAAGGGCAAGCGGCCACACGTCCGGGGCATGGCGATGAATCCCGTCGACCATCCGCACGGTGGCGGTGAAGGGCGCTCCAAGGGGAACCATCCCCAGTCACCGTGGGGTCAGCCAGCCAAGGGATACAAGACGCGGCATAATCCGCGCACCGATCGATTCATTGTGAAGCGGCGTAGCAAGTAGGAGTCTCTGTGGCACGTTCAATCAAAAAGGGACCGTTCATCGATCCACACCTGAGCCGTAAGGTGGATGCGATGAATGCGTCGCGAGAAAAGCGCGTCGTCCGTACCTGGTCGCGCCGCTCCACCATCAGTCCGGACATGGTCGGTCACACGCTCGCCGTGCACAATGGTCGCAAGTTCATTCCGATCTTCGTGTCCGAAGGTATGGTGGGCCACAAGCTGGGCGAGTTCGCGCCGACGCGGACCTTTCATGGCCACTCCGGTGATCGCAAGGCCGAAGTGAAATCCGGTGGGTCGTCCGGCGCCCCCGCGAAGGGATAGCGATGGAAGCACGAGCTGTGTCGCGCCAGCTGCGGATTGCGCCGCAAAAGGCCCGTTTGGTTGTCGACTTGATTCGCGGCAAGAACGTCGGCGAGGCCTTGATGATTCTCGATTTCGTGCCGAAGAAGGCCGCGCGCATGGTGACCAAGACATTGAAGTCGGTCATTGCCAACGCCGAGAATACGCAACGGGTCGATATCGATAATCTGTACGTCAGCCGCATTACCGTCGACGAAGGTGTGACCATGAAGCGGTTCCTGCCGCGGGCACACGGTCGCGCCACGCCGCTGCTCAAACGCACGAGTCACATCACCATCGTGGTCGACGAGCGCAGCAAGGGCGCCTAGAGGAGCGTATGGGACAAAAGGTCCATCCAAAAGGATTTCGACTCGGCGTCATCGAGCAGTGGGACTCCAAGTGGTTCGCGCGTCGCGAGTATGCGGACCTCTTGCATGAGGACCTGCGCTTGCGGAAGTTCCTCAAGCAGCGCCTCTACCATGCCGGGATTTCGAAAATCGAGATCGAGCGCGCCGCCAACAAGGCGAAGATCAATATCTACACGGCGCGTCCCGGGATCGTCATCGGGAAGAAGGGCGCCGAGATCGACAAGCTGAAGAGTGAAATCGCCAAGCTCACCAAGAAGGAGTCGTTCATCAACATCCACGAAGTGCGTCGGCCCGATGTCGATGCGCAGTTGGTTGCCGAGAACATCGCCTTGCAGCTCGAACGCCGCGTCGCCTTCCGTCGCGCCATGAAAGAGGCGGTCGGTCGTGCTATGCGCATGGGTGCACAGGGCGTTCGGGTACAATGCTCCGGACGCCTCGGCGGCGCCGAGATCGCGCGGCGCGAGTGGTACCGCGAAGGGCAGGTGCCGCTGCACACCCTACGTGCAGATATCAGCTACGGCTTGGCTGAAGCGAAAACGACCTACGGCGTGATTGGGATCAAAGCGTGGGTCTTTCGCGGTGAGGTTTTGACGAAAGACGAAGAGAAACAAAAGGCCGCGTTGGGCTGACGCGCTCCGGGCCACGAGATAGTCATGCTACAGCCAAAGAAAACCAAGTATCGCAAACAGCAGAAGGGTCGCCGCAAGGGCACTGCGTTCCGTGGCGCGACCTTGGCGTACGGTGATTACGGCTTGCAAGCGACCGATCGCGGCTGGATGACGGCACGCGAGCTGGAAGCCGCGCGTATTGCGCTCACCCGTCACATCAAGCGCGGTGGGCGCGTGTGGATCCGCGTGTTTCCGGACAAGCCGTTGACCAAGAAGCCGGCGGAAACGCGCATGGGGAAAGGCAAGGGCTCGCCGGAAGTCTGGGTCGCAGTGATCAAACCGGGACGCATGCTGTTCGAGATGGAAGGCGTCTCGGAAGAAACGGCCCGCGAGGCGTTCCGCTTGGCGGCCCACAAGCTGTCGATTCCCACTCAGTTCCGCGAGCGCGTGGGTGCGGTAGGAGCGGCACATGCAGGCTAAGGAATTGCGCGAAAGCAGCCCGGAAGAGCTCGTCGTCAAAGAGCGCGAGTTGAAGGAGTCGCTCTTCGTGCTGCGCTTGCGACACGGAACCAATCAGCTGGAGAGCCCGGCGCGTCTGCGCGCCGCGCGCCGCGACATTGCCCGGATCAAGACGATCCAGCATGCCCGGGAACTGGAGAAGAAACGCTAGTGGACTCACAGATGCGAGGCAAGGCGAAGACGCGCGAAGGCGTGGTGGTCAGCGACAAGATGGACAAGACCGTCGTCGTGATGGTCGAACGCCTGGTCCAACACACCAAGTACAAGAAGTACCGGAAACGCCGCACCAAGGTGAAGGCGCACGACCAAAGCAATCGCTGCGGGCTCGGCGACCGGGTGATCATTGCCGAGACCCGCCCGCTCAGTCATGACAAGCGGTGGACCGTACGCACGATTCTCGAAAAGGCGGTATGAGGAGACGGGGGGCCTACGCTGGGGCGTGATGTGACATGGTGCAGTCGGAAACAGTTTTGAACGTGGCGGACAACTCGGGAGCGCGCAAGGTGCTGTGCATCAAAGTGCTCGGCGGGAGCCGTCGTCGATACGCGTCGCTCGGAGACATCATTGTGGTCTCGGTGCGCGAGGCGATTCCCAATGCCAAGGTGAAGAAGGGCGACGTCATGAAGGCCGTCGTCGTCCGTACCACCAAAGAGGTCGGCCGCGCCGACGGATCGTACATCAAGTTCGATTCGAATTCGGCCGTCTTGATCGATAATCAACGCGAGCCGATCGGTACGCGTATCTTTGGGCCGGTGGCGCGCGAGCTGCGGGCCAAGAAGTTCATGAAGATCCTCTCGCTGGCTCCCGAGGTGCTGTGATGCACGCGCACATTCGCAAGAACGATACGGTGATGGTGATCACGGGCCGCGACCGCGGCAAGACCGGGAAGGTCATTCACGTCGTTCCGGAGAAGGGCCGTGCGACGGTCGAGCGCTTGAATATGGTCAAGCG
>CAZTDK010000630.1:0-4340 GCA_964611965.1 uncultured Binatia bacterium (SeqCode)
TCGAGGGGTTGCGCAATCAGGTGCATGCCCAGGCCGCGCTTCGACCGCGCCCAGTGCGGCGGTTGCACACCGGTGCGCCGAAGCTTGCGGCTGCTGCCATCGTTGAGCAACAAGAAGCGTTTACCCTGCTTGGGTCGCCGCCGGCACGTTGGTTCGAACCGGATAGCGACCAGCCGGTGCGCTTCCTGGTTGACGGCACCGGTGATGCCACCTTGGGTCCGGAAGCGTCACGGGCGGCGGTGGATGCCGCCATGGCTGCGTGGACGAATGTGCCGACGGCGAACCTCGTTCTCGAAGATGCGGGCACCGCGGCACCGGCTCCTTGGAAGGGCTGCGGCGCCAGCGAACTGAGCTTTAACGATCCAGGGCATGAGATGTCGAACCCACACGACTGTGGAGGTATCTTGGCAATCGGTGGGTTCTGCACGGGCTCGCAGACGACCGTCGTCAACGGCCGGACATTCTTGCAGATTACCAGTGGCAAAGTGGTGTTCAACGACGGTTGGGGCGCATGTTCATTCTGGAACCAATGCAACCTCGGCGAGGTGGCCACACACGAGCTCGGCCATGCCATCGGGTTCGGCCACTCCAGCGACAAGAGTGCGACCATGTCGGCATACGCGCATTTCGACGGACGGTGCGCCGGCCTCAGCAGCGATGACAAGGCTGCTGTCAGCTACGTCTATCCTGCCGTCGGTGGCCCTTCGCCGGGCGCGACGCCGACGTCACCGCCATCCGGAAATCCCACGCCGACCGCGCCACCCGGGTCGACGCCGGTGCCGACGACCGCGCCTGCGACTCCAGTGCCGACCAGCGGTCCTCCACCCGTCGCCGCACAGTGCAGCGGCTCGCATAAGGTGCAAGTGGCGTGGTTCGCGAAAAATCCCTCGGTTGCCAAGGTGACCATCTCGGCGACCAAGTGTCCGCCGCCACCGCGGTGCGATACCCCGTTTAGCGGTGGGTTGGCGACAGCAGCGCCGGCGACGATGACGCTCTCCGGTGCGAATGCCGGCGGGTTTGCGAGAGTGATCGATCAGGACGGCTACAACCATGGTGGCTGCCCAGGAGGCAGCGACACGTACGAAATGGGCTCCGACCGACTGCGCCTCGTCTTCGGAGCTGCCGGGCGGACGACGGTCGTAGCGAAAGTCTCCGTGCCGGTCGCGGGAATGCCCACGTTGAGCTCCCCTCTGACCTTTAGCTTTCGTGACGCCACCGGCTATGCGATTGACGTCTCCGCCGTCACCTGTACCACTAAGCAGACGACGACGAGCATTACCTTCAAGTGTTTCTAAGTTGTCGCTCCTTCTGCGCCGAAGAACGCCAACCTCAACCCCAACAACGCCCAGCGCTCTACTGTGCTCGGCGGGCCCACGCGATGGCCAAGGATGCAACAATGACGACGACTGTGCGCCTGTCGGCGTGTGTGTCATCGCGCAAGGTGTCTGTGATAGCTCCACGACTGACCTCACATACTGTGGTTTTGCCGCGGGCAGTTGCTCGCCAGTCGAGCCGGCGTGCAATCCGGCGTTCTCAGGCGTTTGCGTCGGCGGCCCGAATGAGACGGAGTGCTGCGACGTGAGCACGAATTGCGCGCCTGGCGTTTCCTGCGTTGGGGCGCAGAAAGTGTGCCTGGGCGGGGACCTCAAAGGGGTCTCGTGTCTGCACGACGCCCAGTGCTCGGGATCGCAGTGTCGGTCCACGGGTAGATTCTGCAACGGCGGTGATTTCAGCGGCTACGCGTGTGTCGACGCGAACGATTGCCGCAACGCCGACGCGACCGGCGGCGGGAGCTGCGACGCTGCGATCCTGGCGACGCCGACTCCCGCGCCTGGCGTGCACCGGGGACTGCGACGGCAGTGGCGAGGTGACGGTTGACGAGTTGGTTGTGCTGGTCAACATTGCGCTCGGCACTACACCACTCTCGACTTGCTCGGTGGGCGACATCGACGGGTCGGGTGACATCACGGTCAACGAGATCATCGCGGCAGTAGGTCGGGCCCTGAGCAGCTGCCCGGCAATGTCTGCGTGACCGCTCCCCCGAGCCGTGCGCACGCGGCCACTCAGGGCGCGGAACCGACCACAAGCAGCCCTTCTGACCCTGCAGATGCCGGAATCCGTTGTCTGCAGTGAGGGCGGCTTTTGACAGAGGCTGCAGCTGTAGTTGCCAGACGACAAGGTCCGACTCTTCCGTGTCCTGTCGCGGCCAGCCACGGTTCTCCGCTTTGCGCCAGGAGCAAGCTGAGGTAGAGAATAATGGACGCTGCTTCCGTTCGAATCATGATGACGCTGGTCGTTCTAGCCCACCCCTACCCGGATCGTTCGCGCGCCAACCGTGCACTGGTTGGTGCCCTCGATGGCTTGGCGGACGTCGAAGTACGGTCTCTCTATGACCTCTATCCAGACTACGCGATCGATGCCGCGGCAGAGCAGAAGGCGTTGGCCGCGGCCTCGCTCGTCGTCTGGCAGCACCCGCTTTTCTGGTACAGCGTCCCGGCGCTCCTCAAGCTGTGGTTTGAGAAAGTCCTCACCTCCGGGTGGGCGTGGGGGCATGGTGGGGACGCGTTGCGCGGCAAGCGCTGCCTCTGGGTCGTGACGACGGGTGGAGACGCTCTCGACTACTCGCCAGCCGGCGTTCACAGGCATCCGTTGGAAGCGTTCGTTCCCGGTGTGCGCCAAACCGCGGAGTTCTGCGGCATGGAATGGCTCGAGCCGATCGTGGTGCAAGAGGCGCATCAGCTCGATGCCGACGCGCTCGCCACGTGGGGGCGGCACTATCGGGCGCGCCTGGCCGCGCTCGCTGCCGAGGAGACGATTCGCGATGAGTGATCACTCGTTCCTGCAGTATGCGGCGCTGTACCTGCTGGCCGCGGTCGTGTTCGTACCCACCGCGAGCCGCCTCGGGCTCGGTTCGGTGATTGGCTACCTCATCGCGGGCTGTGTCATCGGGCCCTTCGGGCTCGGGCTGGTGCGCGATGTCGAGGCGATCTTCAGCTTTGCCGAGTTTGGTGTCGTGCTGATGCTGTTTGTGGTCGGTCTTGAGCTCGAACCCGAACGCTTGTGGGGTATCCGTGCGCCCGTGTTTGTCGGCGGCTCGGCGCAGATGCTCGTTTGCGGTGCCGGACTTTCGGGAGGGGCGTTGCTCGTCGGGCTGCCGGCGCCGACGGCGTGTCTTGCCGGGTTCACCCTGGCGCTCTCGTCGACGGCGATCGCGGTGCAGACGATGGCCGACCGCGGCGTGCTGACGACGCGGATGGGGAAGGTCGCGTTCGGCACGCTGCTGTTTCAGGATCTGGCGGCGATCCCCCTGATCGCGATCGTCCCGCTGCTCGCCACGGGTTCGGCGGCACCGAGCGGTTCGTTCTGGCTCGGCATCGGCAAGGTCATCGGCGCGGCGGTGGTTGTCGTTGGGTTCGGGCGCTTTGTGGTGCGACCGGTACTGCGCGCCATCGCGCGCACCCACCTGCGCGACGTCTTCACCGCGTTCGCACTCCTCGTGGTGATTGCCACCGCGCTGCTGATGGAGCGTGCCGGTGTCTCGATGGCCCTCGGCGCGTTCCTGGCCGGCGTGCTCTTGGCGAGCTCCGAGTATCGCCACGCGCTGGAAACCGACATCGAGCCCTTCCGCGGGCTCTTGATGGGTCTCTTCTTCATGGCCGTCGGCATGTCGATCGACTTTGCGCTGCTCGCCACGCACGCGCCGATCGTGCTTGCGTTGCTCATCGGATTTGTGGCCCTCAAGGCGGCTTTGTTGCTCGCGCTGAGCTGGGGGCTCGACATTCCGGTGGATCAGCGCCCACTGTTCGCCTCGGTCCTGTCGCAGGGGAGCGAGTTTGCCTTCGTCGTCTTCGGTGTCGCGGGTGCCGCGCAAGTGTTGCCCGGAGACTGGAACAAGATCTTGACGCTCGTCGTGGCGCTCTCGCTCTTGCTCACGCCGCTGCTCGTCGTGGCCGCGGAGCGGCTACAACGGCGCCTGAGCCGCGAGCACCGGGAGCCGGATCACATCGAATCGGACGCCGAGCAGGTCATTATCGTCGGCTTTGGCCGCTTTGGGCAGATCGTCGGCCGTTTGTTGTTTGCCAGTGGTATTCGAGCGACGGTGCTCGATGTCGATCCGGATCAGATCGATCTCCTGCGCCGCCTCGGGTTCCGCGTGTTCTACGGTGATGGCACGCGTCTCGACCTGCTCATGGCGGCCGGCGCCGAGCGGGCGAGCGTGCTGGTCAACGCGATCGACGACATGGCTTCCAATCTCAAGCTGGTGGACCTGGCGCAGCAATACTTTCCCGGCCTGCGGATCATCGCGCGTGCCCGTGACGTGACGCACTGGCGTGAGCTGC
>CAZTDK010000631.1:0-4329 GCA_964611965.1 uncultured Binatia bacterium (SeqCode)
ACGAGCTGGTGGAGCGCATTCATCAGCGTGCGCCGCGGACGCGGCTCGTCATTCTGGGCCGTTGCGGCGATGTGACGGAGATCGCCGCCCTTGCCGAGCAGGGTACCGCTGCCTTCTTGCCGAAGCATGCCGGCGCCTTCGCGGTTGTGGAGGCCGTGCGGCAAGCAGCTGCCGGCCGCCTCGGTATGCGTATGTGGTTGGATGCGTACGACGCGCTCACTCCACGCGAGCGTGATGTGTTGCATCTGTCCGTTGCCGGTTTTCGGGTGCGTGCCATTGCCGAGCGGCTCTGCGTGAGCTGGCGAACCGTGGCGAAGCACCGCGAGAACCTGACCGCCAAGCTCGGTCTGCGCGGGCAGACGGAACGGATACACTACGCGCTGCGGCGCGGGCTATGCAGTCTGGGTGGCCAATTGCCGCCGCTGTCCACGCCAGTGAATACTCTGGCCAGCCGTGCCGTGTCGGCATCGTGTAATGAGGAGGCAGGAAAGCGAGCGGCGTAGCTTCGGCCACCGCTGAAGCGGGAACGATGCGCGGTGCAGCAGCCGGCACCAGCTGGATGTCGACGCTTGGGAGCGATTTCGCAATGCAACCGGCAAGCAAGACGACGGACATTACCGTGCTGGTGGCGGATGGTCACGACTTCGTTCGTGCTGGCATCGTGGCCTTGCTCGAGTCCGAGGCCGACTTGCAGATCGTCGGTGAGGCTGCGGACGGCATCGGGACGCTGCGGCTCGCTGAACAGCTGCGTCCGACGGTGGCGCTGCTCGACGTCATGCTGCCCGGCGTCAGCGGGCTCGAAGTGCTGCGCCAGATGCCGAGCCGCGCCCCCGGCATGCGCGCGGTGATGCTGGCGACGCACGACAATCCGGCGCACCTGCTCGAGGCCACGCGCGTCGGTGCGCTTGGCTATGTTCTCAAGGGCGGCCAGCCGGCGGAAATCGTGCGCGCGGTACGCGCGGCGGCCGCCGGCCGCCGCTACCTGGCCCCGCCGCTGTCGGAGGACATCCTGGCGACCTATGCGGCCGAGATGGCCGACTCGATGCCCGACCCGTACGAGACGTTGAGTGCGCGTGAACGTGAAGTGTTGCATCTTACCGCGGCCGGGTGCACCAGCGCCGAGGCGGCGCGGCAGCTCTTCATCAGCCCCCGCACGGTGGAAGGGCACCGGGCGACGCTCATGCACAAGCTCAATCTGGCAACGCGGCGAGAGGTGGTGCACTATGCGCTGCGCCGCGGTATCTGTCTGATCGACGATTGACGGCGAGCTGTCACAAAGGCCTCAGCAGGCGGTGACGCAGGCGTTCCTGCCTGCGCGTCAGGCCATTTTTCACCCGCATGATGCTCAATACACAGCTCCTGTTGGTGTTGGGTCCCTGGCATATCGCCGCTCGACTCAGCGTGGCCGATGGACTACGACAGTAGTCAGCTGGTCGGGGGGCAGCCGGCAATTCCCGGTTCGGGGGTTCTTCAGCAAATGAGAAAAATATTTTTCGTATGTGTCGTCGCCGCACTTGCGGGGTGTGGCGGATCGGAGCCTGGCGTTTCAGCACCCACCGCCACGCCCAGCTGGACACCTCCTCCAACCTCAACTCCGACGACTGCGCCGAACCACACACCTACCAGCGTCCCGACGTCGGTGCCCACGGCCACGTCCGCGCCCGTCTTACCCACCGCGACGCCCAGCTGGACACCCCCGCCGACGGCAACGCCCACGACTGCGGCGAGCCATACGCCCACCAGCTCTCCGGCATCGGTGCCCACGGGAACGGCCATGTCCGCGCCTAGCCCCTCATCGACCACCGTGCCCAGCCCCACATCGACTACCGTACCCACCCCCACCTCGACCACCGCGTCCACGCCGCTGGCAACCTGCAACCCACTTCCCGTGCCCGCGGCCGCCATCGGTATCCTCGGCCGGCAGGACGACGGCTCGTTCGTCGGCCATAACGGGCGCGGCGCCGGCGGTGTCGGATCCAGTGTGGTCCTCCCCGGTGTCACGCAAGCCTTCGTCACCCACCCGACCAAGCCGCTCGCCTTCATTTCAGCCTACGGTGACAATGGTCGCCGCCTGCAAGTGGTGAACTTCGCGACGCAGCAGATCGTGCAAGACCTGCTCTCCGGCCAGCCACAGGGCAAAGCGGTGCTGTCGGTCGATGGCAAACAGCTGTTCGTCCCGCAGGGGACCGAGGGGAACGTCGTGGCTTACGATGTCGGCGACGACGGGCAGCTGACCCAGGGGGCTAGTGTCGATGTCGGCGACCGCGTCGTTGCGCTGCACGCCGCCGCCGACGGCAAGACCCTATGGGCCGCGCGGTTCACCGAGTTCGAGCTCGTGGCCATCGACCTGCCTTCCCTGCAAGTGCGCAAGCGCATCGTGCTGCAACAGGGGGCCTGGGACATCCTTGAGCTCCCGAGCCGGCACGAGCTGTACATCTCGGATCTTACCGGCAGCAAGATCGCGGTGGTGGACACCACTACGGAGACCATCGCGGCCTCCATCAGCGTGCGCAGCAGCCCGGCGCGGATGGCGCGCAAGCCCGATGACAGTGTTGTGTGGGTGGCGGTCAGCGGCAGCGACTATGTCGTGGCGATCGATCCCGCGACGCGCACCGTAACCAACCAGGGCCTGGTAGCCGAGACCGATCTGGTCGACGCCTCGGGCATGCGGCTCCCGAACAGCAATCCGAACGTCGTCGTCTATGAGCCGACAGCGAATCGACTGTACGTCAGTCGTGGAACGGACAACGCGGTGACCGTGTTCGACGCCGCCACGTTGATCTCTCTCGGATCGTTCCCGACGTCGTGGTGGCCCACTGACTTGGACCTGCCGAACGCGGCGCCAGGCACGCTGCTGGTCGCCGAGGGCCAGGGGGGCGGAATGGATGCAGAGCCCAACGCGAATGGCGAGCGCAGCAACATCAACAACGGCACCCTGACCTCCGTCGAGCTCAGTACCCTTGATCTCACGGCAACCACGCAGCGTGTCGAGAGCAATGAGATCGGTTCGAGTGATCGGTACCCCTTCGATTGTCCCAGCGGGACGTTCCCCATCCCCACCCGTGACGGGCAGACCTCGCCCATCAAACACGTGATCCTGGTGGTCAAGGAGAACAAGAAGTTCGACACGGTGTTCGGCGACGTGAATCTGCCCGGCGTGGATGCCGACCCGAGTCTGGTGGAGTACACGGCGGATATCGTGCCGAACCAGCGCAAGCTCGCCCGCGACTTCAATGTCTCCGACCGCTTCTTCGTCGAGTCGCAGGAATCCGACGGCGGCCATCTGTTCCTCACCGCGGCACACTGGACCGAGTTTACCGAGCGCTTCTGGACCGAGCCGCCGGACTCGCTCGGGGATTCATGGCCGCTCAAGGATGCGTCGGTGCCGGATGTCGGCAACGTGTTCACCCACATGCTCAATCACGGCAAAACCATTCGCATCTACGGCGAGATCGTTGGCACCACCACAGCGGCCGCCAACGGCATGAAGCCGGCGGCGTTCAGCGATCAGGCCTATCCGGGTGGCCCGATCTTCAATCTCGGCGCCCGGGATCGCGATCGCGCCAACTACATCGTCGGCAAGGCGAACGCCGGTGGCCTCCCTGATTTCACGTACATGGAGTTGCCGGATGACCACACCCAGGGCAGCACGCCCGGAGTGCCGACGCCGGAGAGTTATGTTGCCGACAATGACGAAGGTGTGGGCATCCTTGTCGACGGGATTTCGCACAACGCCGACCTGTGGAAATCCACGGCGATCTTCATTCTCGAGGACGATCCGCAAAGCAGTGGTGACCACGTGTCGGCGGCGCGCTCGTTCCTGACCGTGGTCTCTCCCTGGGCACGCCGCAACTATGTCAGCCACCATCAGACGTCGTATCTGTCGGTGCACACGACCATCTTCCGCATCCTTGGCCTCCCGCCATTGGGGCGCGAGGACGCCGCGGCGGCGCCACTGTGGGACCTGTTTACGGACGAGCCCGACTTCACGGCATGGGACCGCTTGCCGCGCACCTATCCGGAGGACATCAACCCGCCCGACGCATTCGGCGCGGCGCTGTCGGCGCGCATGGACTTCCGCAGCGCCGATCGCAATCCCCAGCTGGGACGGCTGCTCGAGCTGTACCGATCATGGAAGCTCGGCCGCATGACGCGGCGGCAAGCGGAGAAGAAGCTGCGCCAGGCTGTGGATCCCGAGGACAATCAGGAAGCGTTGCAAGAGGCGGCGGAGGAGAAGACGGCGTTCGACCGGGCGTTCAAGGATTACAACGCCTGGTTGGCGACGCAGGGGAAGACATGTCTGCCGGATGGCAGGGTCGTGCCGCTCCA
>CAZTDK010000632.1:0-4315 GCA_964611965.1 uncultured Binatia bacterium (SeqCode)
GGTCTGGGTGTGCTCGCCGTGGTGCTTGACGGGTCGCTGTTGCTCGCCACGGTCGCACTGGGGCGCTGGATGATCCGCTGGACGGCAGAGAATCCTTCCGAGACCATCGTCTCTTTGATCGTTGGCGGCTGCGGGTCTGTTGCCGCATTGCTCCTGCTGTTCGTTACGGCCACCCATGACCACGCACGCATTCACAGCGCCGCGACGGGGACGAGAGCCGGCGCGGCATACCTCTGGGCGCTGCGGTTCGTTGCCGCTGGTGAACCCCGCGCCCTGCCGTTGTTGCTGCTGCTCTTGCTCACCGGTGGGGGAGGGTGGCTCGTGTATCAGACCGTAGGGCGAATGTTCGTTACCACATCCACCCCCGCCGTGCTTGCGTCGATGCTGTGGGGAGAGGTGTTCATGCTTTGTCGCATGTTTCTCAGGATATGGACTCTGGCATCTCAGGTCGAGCTTCAAAACTTGAGCGAGGTGACCCCAGCCTGAGTTGGCTGGCGCCCCTGGGCCAAACGCGGCTTCCCGAACGGGGAGCGGGCCGATCGTTGCACCACTGATGGATGCACACACGACTGCGTCTGCGTCGGCCCGATGAGTTGTGGCCCTGGGCGAGGGGAGAGCTCGCACTAAGACTGCCGGCGGCGCCGCGTCTCACGAAACGTCCGATAAGATATGTTATGTCAATGGGCGCTAGAGCGCACGCCGGGGAAGATTCCTTGGAAACAACGGCGGTCGCAGGTCCTAACCCTTGAGCGCGGCGACCTTGCCGTTCACCACTTCGGTGTCCGGTGCCTGCGGGAACTCGCGTGCGTACCGTTCGTAGAGCTTCCGGGCTTCGTCCTTCTGGCCCAGACGCTCACGGCAGCTCGCTTCGCCGAGGATCGCCATCTCCGTGTACGGACCGTCGACGGTCGCCGCTTCGTTGTAGCGCGCCGCCGCACCCGCCAGGTCCGTCTTGCGCTCCAGGATGAACCCGAGCGTCAGCAGGACCTGCTGGTGGAGATACGGCGGCCAATCCGATGCAGTCAGAAGCTCCTGCAGCGCTGCCGTCGCGCCGTCGAGGTTATCGGTCTTCAAGTCGGCATCGGCAGCGAACAGCCTGGCGAGACGTCCAGGCGTAGTTGATTGCCAGCGGTTGGCAACATCCATCAACTGGGTTGCCGCTTCGCTGTTGTGCCCGGCGCGCAGCGCGGCCACCGCTTGCGTGAGATCCTCGTTGGCCTGTCGGACGCGCGCGGTGCGGATCGAGAGCAGTCCGATGATGACCAGCACCAGAACTGCAGCACCAAAACCGACCTGAGCAAGCAGGCGCACGTTCTCCTGCGCCCAGATGATGCCTTGGCGGCCGCGGCTGACGAACTCGTCGGGGCGTTTCAGATCTTTGCGTCGAAAACGACGTCGTGCCATACGCGCTGGGTCCTATTCTTGAAGTTGGATTTTGCCGGTGCTGATGGCACCGGCACCGGACTACATCTTGTACTTGAAGTCGTCGGGCGACATCTTTTCCAAGATCTCGGCCCACTTGTCGGGCGACACGTTCGAGAGATTGTTGGCGTTGGCGTCGTCCGCCTGCTGCAGCACGCTGGAGTTCTCGATCACGCGCTTGTCGACGTAGATTGGGCTTTTGGTACGCAGCGCCAGAGAGATCGCGTCACTCGGTCGCGAATCCATGGTGCGCTCCGTACCGTTGATACGGAGATGAATCAAGGCGAAGTACGTATTTTCGCGCAGATCCGTGATCTCGACACACTCCACCGTCGCGCCCAACTCCTCGAGGACGTTGCGCAGCAAGTCGTGGGTCATCGGGCGCGCCATCTTGATGCCCTCGAGCTCGGTCGCCATCGCCGTCGCTTCGAGCAGCCCGATCCAGATCGGCAGGTTGAGCTTGTTGTCACGATCCTTGAGAATGACGATCGGCGTCTTCGTCACCGGGTCGAGCGTGAGCCCGCCAACGCTCATCTCTATTGCATTCTCAAGGCTCATACCGGCTCCCGCGATTGACTTGTGGCAATTGTGTGCAGAAACGATTCCGGAGGTCAATCCCTCTTGGCCCTCTTTGCCGCTCAGCTCACCAGACGATCGATGACGCGGTACAGCTGATTCAAGTTGCGGCACTCCTCCACGACGTCGCAGTACGGCAGATAGCGATCCATTTCGCTGTCGCCGAAGCCCCACGTCAGGCGGTTCTCCGGATTGAGCCAGAACACTTGCTTGGCGCGGTGCTGAATCTCTTTCAAGACCCACTCGTGCGGCAGGTTGTAGTTGTTGCGGGCATCGCCGAGGACGATGACCGTGGTCTTGTTGTTCACCGCAGCGATGAAGTCGCGGTGGAAGCTGCGAAACGCCCGACCGAAGTCCGAGTGTGCGAAGACATTGATCACCCCGCCGGTGAGCGCCTGTTCGATGGCCTCGTTGATCTCCTGCTCCTCGAACAGCTGCGTCACCTCGCCGAGCTCGCTCACAAAGATGAAGCTGCGCACGCGCGCGTACAGATCCTGCAACGAATAGACGAACTGCAACATGAAGCGCGACACGTTGCGTACCGAGTCGGATACGTCGCACAGCACCATGACCTGCGGCTTGTCCTTAACGCGGCGGTCGAACTGGATCTTGAACGGGACGCCGCCGTACTGCAGGTTCTTGCGCAGCGTATCCTTGACGTCGAACTTCCCCCGCTTGCCCTGGCGCCGTCGAATCGACACCACGTTCTTCAGGCGCTGCGCCAGCTTGGCCACCGCCTCCTTCATGCGCCGGATTTCGTCCTCGGAGAGATAATAGAAGCTCTTCTCCGCCAGACTCTGCATGCGCTGGTTCTCGCGTTGGGTGTGGTCGCGCTTCTCCAGCTCGAGGCGCACGCCGCGCTTGATCATGTCGGTGAGATCTTGCAGGCGGCGATCGATGAAGCGCTGCAACTGCTCGCGCAGCGCCGGGTCGATGTCGGCGTCGCCGAGCCGGTCCTTGAGTGCGTCGAGCTCCTCGGCGAGCCCGCCGAGCCCCAGCATCTGCGCCATGCTGTGGCTGTAGCGGCCTTCCTGAAACGAGCGCTGGATGTTCTGCACTTGCGCCGCCGTGGCGGCATCACGCAGCATCTTTTCCAATTGCCCGGTGTTGTTGCTCAACAGATGCTGAGCCAGCTGCGAGAGGTCGACGTCCAGCTCCTTGAGGATCTCCGCCAGCGCATCGAGCAGCTGCTGGAAGGCCGCGTCGTCGAGCTGCATGGCGCCCATGAGCGACGACGCACTGCCTTTGACGATCTCTCCGAGGCCGCCGAAGTACAAATCGAACAGCTCGTCATAGGTGACGACATCGACCTCGCGTTTCACCAGGGTGGCCCGCAGCGCGTCCTTGAACGCCACGCGGTCGCTCAACCCGAGCAGCGCAACCGCACGAAAGCTGTCCATGTGCTCGGCCATGGACACCCGCACCCCGTTCTGGCGCAACAGGTTGGTGAACTCGACGATCTTACTATCCATGAGGGATTGCCAGCCACTTCCGATTGGTTCAATGACTCATTGAATCATTGAGTCATTCCCTCCCATCCTCCACAATCGTCAGTGACCCAGTCAGGTGATCGTCAATGTCTCCTAGTGCAGCAGATCCTTGTCGGCCTCAGCCGCCCTCCCCGCTTCCAGCTTCGCTTTCTGCTTTTGCAAGTAGTCCTTGAGCTCATCCTGCGCCTTGCGGATGTCGCCCTCATACTTGAGGATGGTGTTGAGCGTATCGTTCAACAGTTGCTCATCGAGATGCTCGGCGTTGAGCAAGGTAAGGGCCTTGGCCCAGTCCAGCGTCTCGCTGATGCTCGGAGATTTCTTCAGGTCCACCTGGCGAATGCGTTGCACGACGTTGACTACCTCGCGCGCCAGCGCGGCGGAGATGTCCGGCACCTTCATGCGGACGATTTGCAGCTCCTGTTCCGCGGACGGGAAATCGATGTACAGGTGCAGGCAGCGGCGCTTGAGCGCGTCGGACATCTCACGCGCGTTGTTACTGGTGAGGACGACCAGCGGGATGTGCTTGGCGCGCAAGGTGCCCAGCTCCGGCACGCTCACCTGAAAGTCGCTGAGCACTTCGAGCAGAAAGGCCTCGAACTCCGAATCGGCCTTGTCGATTTCGTCGATGAGCAACACGGTCGGCTCTGCCGATGAGATGGCGCGTAACAACGGTCGCGGCAGGATGAAGCGGTCGGAGAAGAAGACGTCATCTTCCTTGGCGATACGGTCCACGGCTTCGGACAATGTTTGCGCGCGGCCGATCACCTCGCCGATCTTATCCTTCAGGATCTGCGTGTAGAGCAGTTGCTTGGCGGATTCCCATTCAT
>CAZTDK010000633.1:0-4305 GCA_964611965.1 uncultured Binatia bacterium (SeqCode)
GTCGAGATGCTGGCGATCGAACCACAGGCGCTGCGTCGTGCGCACCTGGATATACCTGCGGGACATCAACCGCGACTATGGCGCGCTCAACAAGGCGCGCCGCGAGTTCTTCCGGCGCTGCGGCATCGAGCGCCGGCCAGCCAGCACCGGTGTCCAGGGCATACCCTTTCCCGACGGGCACGACTTCTCGATGAGCCTCCATGCGGTGCAGTCGTCGCGACCACTCGCGGTCACACCGATGTCCACGCCGTCGCTCAATGAGGCCTGGACTTACGGTGTGGACTTCTCGCGTGGCCTGAGGGTCGCCGAGGCGAACAAGGTGACGCTCTACGTCTCCGGAACCGCAAGCATCGACGAAGCAGGGCAGACCGTCCACGTGGGCAACTTCGCGGCTCAGGTTGATCGCATGCTGGACAACATCGCATCGCTGCTTGCTCAGCAGGGGGCCACCTTCGAGGACCTGGTCTCCGGGGTCACGTATCTGAGGAACCCGAGCGATGCGCCCGTTCTGCGTGCGCTATGTCACCAGCGCGGCTTCGACGGCTTCCCGTGTGCGCTGGTCGAGGCCCCGTTGTGCCGGCCCGAGCTGCTCTGCGAAGCGGAAGCCGTAGCGATGCTTCGACCCGCGATCAGCGAACCCGCGATCAGCGGCCCCGCGGTCGGCGGCTTTTCGACGGGCCGCTCCCCGTTGGGTCGCTAGATGGTGCTAAGTCCGATACGCTGCTAGCAACACCAGCAACAGTAGGAGCGTAGAGAGCGAGGATGCCGAGGAATCGCCGATCGGTCATGGTGGCCGCAGTCATTTCGGTTGCTCTCGCTGCGGCCCTGTTCATCGCCACCCCCGCCGCAGCCGAGGTAGCCGACACACAATTGCAGATCACCTATCCGTTGGAGGGAACGCTGTTCCCCCCCGAAAGCGTGGCTCCGACCTTCGTGTGGGAGGACAAAGCAGGAAGTGTCGATCGCTGGTCCGTCGTCGTGCGCGACGACAGCGGTCACGAGATACTGCGGGATGCGGTCGATGCACCGCGCTGGAGGCCTTCGGAGGAGAGCTGGAAGCAGATCAAGCGGGCGAGTGTGGAACACGATGCCGAGGTGAGCGTCGCCGGTGTCATCCACACGCAGCCCGCGACCGCCTTGTCGTCGGCGCGCGTGCACATTCGCACTTCGAAGGATGAGGTTGGCGACTCGCTCTTCTATCGAGAGGTGCCACTGCCCTTTCTGACGGCCGTGCAGGATCCCTCGCGCATCCGCTGGCGCTATGGAACCATCGACTTGGAAGCCGGACCACCGATCGTATTGCAGAACCTCCCCGTATGCGGGAACTGTCACTCCTTCGCAGACAACGGCAGCATCCTCGGGCTCGACGTCGACTACGGCAACGACAAGGGCGCCTATGGGATTCTCCCGGTGTCGAAACACATGGTGATGGACGACGCGAAGATCATCACGTGGTCGGACTACCGGCGCGAGGACGGCGAGCTCACCTTCGGGTTGTTGTCGCGGGTATCTCCGACTGGACGATACGTGATCAGCACCGTCAAGGATCGCTCCGTGTTCGTTGCCATCCCGGACCTCATGATCTCGCAACTCTTCTTCCCCATCAAAGGCATTCTCGTCGTCTACGATCGGGAGACGAAGACGTTTGCGGCGTTGCCGGGAGCCGACGACCCGCAGTACGTGCAGACGAATGCGGTGTGGAGCCCCGATGGCAAGGAGATCGTGTTCGCCAGGACAAAGGCTCACCACGCTGAGCACCTCGAACAGCAAAACAGTGCCATCGTTGATGAAAAGGACGTCCCGGAATTCACTGTGGAGAAGCAACCCTTTCGCTATGACCTGTACCGCATCCCGTTCAACGACGGGAAGGGGGGAACGCCGCTGCCCCTGCAAGGTGCCTCGGACAACGGCATGAGCAACTTCTTTCCCAAGTACTCGCCGGACGGCAAGTGGATCGTCTTCTGCAAGGCCAAGAGTTACATGCTGCTGCAGCCCGACAGCGAACTGTACATCGTCCCGGTCGCGGGCGGCGTCGCCAGGCGCCTGCGCTACAACACCGCGCGCATGAACTCCTGGCACAGTTGGTCCTCGAACAGCCGTTGGTTGGTCTTCTCCTCGAAGGTCAACACGGCGTACACGCAGCTGTTCCTCACGCACATCGACGAGAATGGAAACGACAGCCCGCCGGTGCTGCTCGAACGCTTCACCTCGCCGGACCGGGCGGCCAACATTCCGGAGTTCGTCAAACTTCCCGGCGACGCCATTGCGGAGATTCGCGAGCAGTTCTTGGATCCGTATTCGTTCCTGCGAGCCGGGATGGCCAACGAGCGCACCGGGGACTACAAGGGCGCGGAACGTACGTATCGGCGCGGGTTGGAGATTGCTCCTGACGACGTAGAGCTGCGCAACGCGCTGGGATGGACATTGTTTCAGGGCGGCAGGACCGCGGATGCGGTGGCGGAATACACCCGAGCGTTGGCGGCCGATCCCAATCACGCGAAGGCGCACAACAACTTGGCGCTCGCCTTGGTGGAGCTCGGCCGGCTCGAGGAGGCGGCCAGTCACTTCAAGACATCACTCGCGCTCGCGCCCAGGGCGGAAATATACAGCGACCTCGGATTCACCATGGCTCGGTTGGGCAAATCTGAGGAGGCGCGCGCAGCGTACGAGAAGGCGCTCGAGCTGGATCCAAATTGCGCGTCGGCGCACTTTAACCTGGCGGTCGCCTCCGTGCAGTCGGGGAAGTTCGGGGATGCCGAGTCCCACTACCGGCAAGCGCTCCATGGCAAGCCTACCGCCGAGACGTACAATGGTTTGGGATACGTTCTCGCCCGACAAGGCCGGACGGATGAGGCGGTTGCGGAATTTCAAAAGGCGATCGGCGCCGATGCGAAATTCACACCTGCCTACAACAACCTCGCAGAGGCGCTGGTGCAGCAGGGGAAGCTCGAAGACGCGGCGTCGTACTACAAGCGTTCACTCGCGCAGAAGCCCAGCGCAGCCGTATCCAACGCGCTCGACGCTGTCCTGCGCCGGCTCGGCAAAACGGATGAGGCTATGGGAGCAAACCGGTAAGGCATACGCCGCGGAATCGGCGATGTATCCAGCACAATCCTTGTCTCATTCAAAATCAACTGCGCTGTTCCACGGCCTCTCCATCCTTTATCGAGACGGGCGGCCCGTCTGCAGTGGAATCGTCCATAAGGGTGTGTAGACCGCACACGTCGGCCGCAGCGTGCTGCGGAAGATGGTCACGGCGTCGACCGTACAGGTGCCGAAGTCGTCATCCACGTGCGCTTCGAGATGCGCTGCGACCGCCTTCCAGCCGCGCATGCTGTTGACCCGCCCGAGGGTGATGTGTGGCGTGAAGGCGCGACGCTCCGCCGCGAAGCCGAGCGGCGCTACCGCGCTGTCCACGCAAGCGGCGAGCTCGCCCAGTCCTTGAGCCTGCAGGCCCACCCACAGTACACGCGGCCGTCGCAGGGACGGAAACGCCCCGACGCCGTGCGCGCGGACGTGCAGGGCTGGCTGGGTCTGCAACGCGTTTGCCAGTGCGGTGTGCACCCTCTCCAAATGCGGGGCTTCGACCGCTCCCAGAAACTTCAGCGTTACATGCATGCCATCCGCTCGTACCCAGCGCACATCCGCCTGGGTGCCGGCCAGCTCATGCTGCAACACACCGATCGCCGTGCCTACCGGCGCCGCGAGGTCGATCGCAATGAAGCTGCGGATCCGCGAGATCTCCGTCATGCCCTTTTCTAGCCTGCATTTCTCACCAGAGAATCACCACGGAGGCACGGAGGCACGGAGAAGAAGGGTTCCTTCAGTAAACTGTCTTCCCCGAAAAAGACAGAGTGAAGGCAAGATGAGCCGGGAGAATGCTTTCCCTTCGTTGATGGTTCTTGGCTTTCTCCGTGTTTCTGTGCCGCTGTGGTGAGAAATCCGGTCACCAGCCTGTCGGACTTGGCGGTGTGCAGCGACCCAACGGACCATAGAAAAGACGCCGGCCGCAGGCCCTAGCGTCGCAGAATTCCCGATTCAGTCGGATCGGACCCCAGCAGATACCGCCGCACCCAGTCGAGCGCTACCTGCGAGGCCAGCAGCTTGACCCACTCACGATTGCCCCACAGTTGATAGCGCCGGCTGTAGACCGTCTCCGGTACGGCGAGCGCGAAGCACACGGTCCCGACGGGCTTCTCGGCTGAGCCCCCGTCGGGGCCGGCGATACCGGTGACCGCGAGGCCGAGGTCGCATTTCAGTTGGCCGCGGACTTCAGCACAACCATTATCGTAAGTGCTGAGTCGC
>CAZTDK010000634.1:0-4293 GCA_964611965.1 uncultured Binatia bacterium (SeqCode)
AACTCGGGCATGGCACGGCGCACGGTTGCGATCCACTCCTCGCTGACCATCAAGGGCAGCAGGTCGGGCTCGGGAAAGTACCGGTAGTCGTGCGCGAACTCCTTGGAGCGCATCGATCGCGTCACCTCGCGGTCGGGATCCCAGAGGCGCGTCTCCTGCACGAGGCGGCCGCCTTCGTCGAGCACCTGGGCCTGGCGCGTGAGCTCGTACTCGATGGCGCGCTCGACGTTGCGGAACGAGTTCATGTTCTTCACCTCGACCTTGGTGCCGAACGCACTCGCGCCGCGCTGCCGAATGGAGACATTGGCGTCGCAGCGGAAGCTGCCTTCCTCCATGTTGCCGTCGCAGATCTCCAGGTACTGGAGGATGGTGCGCAACTTCCGCAGATAAGCACCGGCCTCTGCCGCCGAGTGGATGTCCGGCTCGCTGACGATCTCAAGCAGCGGCACGCCGCAGCGGTTGAAATCGACCAGGCTCGCATCCCCGTGCGCATCGTGGATGTTTTTGCCGGTGTCCTCCTCCATGTGGATACGTGTCAGGTGCACCGTTTTCGGTCCGGCATCCGTCTCGATGTCGATGGTTCCACCGAGGCAGATCGGCAACTCGTATTGACTGATCTGATACCCCTTTGGCAGGTCCGGGTAAAAATAGTTCTTGCGTGCCCAACGGCTCTCGTGCGCGATCGTGCAGTGCGCCGCCAGGCCGGCGCGCAGCGCGAACTCTACGGCGCGCCGATTGAGCACCGGCAGCGCTCCCGGCATTGCCAGACAGACGGGGCAGGTATTTTGATTCGGCGGCGCGCCGAACTTTGCCGAACAGCCGCAAAAGACTTTCGACTCGGTCAGCAACTCGGCGTGCACTTCCAATCCGATGACGGCTTCGTAGTCCATCTGCAAATTCTCGTCACTGATCACTGATCACTGGGCACTCTCTTCAAGTGCCACTCCGTCGCCTGCTCGTACGCGTAGGCCGCCTGGAAGACGCGCGCTTCGTCGAACGGCCGCCCGACGATCTGCAGGCCGATCGGCAGCCCCGCCTTGTCGAAGCCACACGGCATCGACAGGCCCGGCAAGCCCGCCAGGTTGATCGAGATGGTGAAGATGTCGGACAGATACATCTGCAACGGGTCGGCGGTCTTTTCACCGATGCGGAAGGCGGTGGTCGGCGCCGTCGGCGTGATGATGACATCCTGCGTCGCGAAGACCTGCTCGAAGTCACGCCGAATCAGGGTGCGCACCTTTTGCGCCTTCAAATAGTAGGCGTCGTAGTACCCGGCGGACAACGCGTACGTCCCAAGCATGATGCGCCGCTTTACCTCGGTGCCGAACCCGGCGGCGCGCGTGCGCTGGTACATGGCGAGCAAGCCGGCCGACTCCGCTTCGCGCACGCCGTACTTGATACCGTCGTAGCGCGCCAAGTTGGAGCTCGCCTCGGCGGTCGCAATCAAGTAGTACGCCGGAATCGCGTACTCGGTGTGCGGCAAGGACACCTCGGTCACCCGCGCGCCACGCTGCTCCAGGACGCGGACGGCAGCGCGCACGGCGTTCTCGACTTCGGGGTCCATGCCTTCGACGAAATACTCCCGTGGAATCCCGATGCGGAGCCCGTTGACGGACTCGCCGAGACCGCTGACATAGTCCGGTACCGGCCGATTCACCGACGTCGAATCGTGCGTGTCGTATCCGGCGATAACCCGCAGCATGTGCGCGCACCCGGCGACCGTCCTGGCCATCGGGCCGACTTGATCCAGCGACGACGCATAGGCGATCACGCCGTAACGACTGACGCGGCCGTACGTCGGCTTGATGCCGACGACGCCGCAGCATGCGGCCGGCTGCCGGATGGAGCCCCCGGTGTCGGTGCCCAACGTCCCCAGACACTGGAGCGCAGCGACCGCCGAGGCTGAGCCCCCCGACGAACCGCCCGGCACGCGTTCGAGATCCCAGGGATTGCGCGTTACCTGGAACGCCGAGTTTTCGGTCGACGATCCCATAGCGAACTCGTCGCAGTTGAGCTTGCCGACGCACACGGCTCCCGCATCCAGCAGCTGGCGCGTCACCGTGGCGTCGTACGGAGCGATAAAATTGCCGAGGATTTTCGATCCCGCGGTCGTGCGGATGCCCTGCGTCAGGATGATATCCTTGATGCCGACAGGGATACCGAGCAGCGGGCCACTGTCGCCGCGCGCCCGCCGGTCGTCCGCGGTCTGTGCTTGGCGGAGCGCGACGTCATCGGTGATGGTGATGAACGAGTGTAGCGCAGCATCGGTCGCATGGATGCGCCGCAGCGCGGCGCGTGTCAGCTCGACAGAGCTGATGGCCTTGCTGGCGAGGAGCGCACTCGCTTGCTCAATAGAGAGACGGTGCAAATCGGCCATCGACATATGCGGGCTCAACGGCGCCGGACAGCGCGCTCATTCAATGATCTTCGGAACCTTGAAGAAGTTGTCGTCGCGCGCCGGCGCATTGGCGCGCAACGCTTCCGGTGCGGGAGGGTTGGTCACCACGTCTTCGCGGTACGCCGCGGCCAGATCCACGACGTGCGCCGTCGGCTCAACCGTCGCGGTGTCCAGAGTGCCCAGCTTCTCGAAATACTGGAGGATGTGGCCTAATTGCTCGGTGAACGCCGCTTCTTCGGCGGCGCTGAGCTCCAAACGCGCCAGCAGCGCGATGTGCCGCACCTCATCACGACTCAAAGCCATGCGCTGCGATTAACACACGGGTGCCGGGGCTTCAATCGAGGCTGGGTGTGAGGAGGGCTTGGGGGCTTGAGCGTGTCAGCATCTGCAGGCCGAGCCCTCACGCCTCCATACCGGTGCGTCGCCGTCAGCGCAACGGCAACCAGACGCGGAAGGTCGATCCCACCCCAACAACGCTTTCCACCTGGATATGCCCGCGCAGCATCTCGAGGAGCGCGCGCGAAATGTAGAGGCCGAGGCCAACGCCGCCGTGTCGCCTGGTCATCGAGCTGTCGACCTGGCGAAAGGCTTCGAAGATGATCGGCATGTCCTGCGCGGCGATGCCGATGCCGCTGTCGGCGACACTGAGCTCGATCCCGTCGGATACACCCCGCCCCTGTACCGTCACCCGCCCGCGCTCCGTGAACTTGACCGCATTGGTGAGCAGGTTCTTGACGACGAGCTTGAGCTTGGGCGGATCCGTGCGGACAATGGGCAGGTCGTCTTCAAGCTCCCACCGCACTTCGACGCCGGGCTTCTCGATGAAGTCCTCCACTTCGGCCTGCAGCTCTTCCAGCAGCACCCGCGCGTCGACCGCACGCGGTTCGAACGGCAGGCGTCCCGCTTCCAGGCGGCTGAGATCAAGGGTGGCGTTGATGAGCTCGGCCAGTTGCGCCGCGTTGCGCCCGGTGGCGCACAATACCTTGCGCTGCGCCTCGGTGAGGGGATCGTAGGCATTGTCCAGCAGCAACTCGTTATAGCCGATGATGATGTTGAGCGGTGTGCGCAGCTCATGCGACATGGTGGCGACGAATTCCGATTTCAAGCGGTTGGCGTGGTCGAGCTCATGCATGAGGCGCTGCTGCTCCAGGGCGAAGGCGGCGAGATCACCGATGCTACGGGCGATCCGTTCGTGGTGCTCCGTAAAGTCATCCGGTCGGGTCCGATAGGCGACCGCCAGGATGCCCACCGACACCTCAGCACGGCGAAAACCGAAGTAGAGCGCCCGCCGGCATCCCGGCGGTGGCGTGCCGGCAAGTGGCAGGCTCGCCCCGTCGGCAGTGTACACGACCACCACCTCGTCACGCTCGAGCCTGGCGACCAATCCCGCCGCTGCGTCGCCGTTGATACGCGGCACCGTCGGCGCCCGCGGCCCGGAACCGGTGCCGAACTCGCTCGCAAGCACGTACGCCCCTTGCGCGGCGTCCCAGCAGAACAGCTCCGTTCGTTCGCATTCCAGCGCTGCGGTCGTCGTCTTGCAGAGCCGGTCGACCAGCTGCGGCGAGGCGATCGAGGTCAGCAACTCCCTGCCGACGCGTGCCAGGACCGCCGACACCGTGGCTTCGCGCCGCTGCTCCTCTTCGGCACGCTTGCGCTGGGTGATGTCGGTCACCGTGCCTTCATAGTAGCGCACCGTGCCGTCGCGCGCGTAGACGGCACGCGCGTTCTCCGAGATCCACGCAATGCGCCCGTCACGTCGATAGATGCGCGACTCGAACCCTTGCACGACGCCGTTTTCTTCCAGAATGCACCTGAACTCGACGCGCCGGCCCGGATCCACATAGAGCTGGGTGGCAATGTCGGTTACGGAGGCAATCATCTCTTCCGGCGAGCTA
>CAZTDK010000635.1:0-4290 GCA_964611965.1 uncultured Binatia bacterium (SeqCode)
CGCACAGCACGCTGCTGCCGCACGACAAGTTCGCCAAGCTACTGGCTGCGCTCCCCGGTGCCGAAGGTGTCGAGATTCCCGACGCCCACCATCATGTGATGCTCGACAATCCCCCGGCGTTCGGCCGCGCCGTCCGCGCCTTTCTCGACGGACCAAGAGTCTCGGGAAGCACCAGCGCCGTGCGCGCCGTACGGCCACACGTAGACTCTTGATGCCTTGCCCCCTATAACGTGGACCAATGGCCCATCGCAGCGAGCAGCTCTCCGTGGCCGGTGTGCGCACGCACATGCTGCGCGGTGGGCGCGGAACGCCATTGCTGGTGCTGGCGCCGGAGTTCGCATCGAATCGTTGGTTCCCCTACCACGAGGCGCTGGCAGCCCGCTTTCAGGTGTTCGCGCCAGACCATCTAGGCTTCGGCGAGAGTGAGCGACCCGAGTGGCTCGAAGGGATCGACGACCTCGTCTTCCACTACGTCGATCTGCTGGACATGCTCGGTTTGGAGCGCGTGTCGATCATCGGCACTTCACTCGGCGGTTGGGTCGCCGCCGAGCTCGCCGTGGCGCACCCACAGCGAGTCGAGCGCCTGGTGCTCGTCGGCGCCTCGGGGCTGAAGGTCGACGGTGTCGAACGCTTCGATGTGTTCGTGCATCCAATCGAAGCGACCCTCCAACATCTCTTCTACGATCAGAGCCGCGTGGCGCAGCTGTTGCCGACCGATCTTGGACCGGAGGTGATCGTGCGCGGGTACCACGAGTCGACGACCTTGGCGCGGCTGACGTGGAATCCGTACATGTACAACCCCAAGCTGGCGCGCCGCCTGCGCCGCATCAGCGCTCCGACCCTGATTCTGTGGGGGCAGGAGGATGCCTTCCTGCCGCCGCCGCACGCTGAAGCGTATGCGCAGCTCATTCCGCATGCGACGCTCACCATGATTCCGCAGTGCGGCCACCTCGTGCCCTTCGAGCAAACCGACGTCTTCATCAAACACGTCGTAGCGTTTTTGAAACCTGAACGGGAGTAGGCGAGGGTTCGCCGCGCGGGGAAACGCATGGTCCAGTTTTTTTACTTCCATCTGATGCCATGGCCCTACTTGCCCGACGACTTCGATCGCCGTGAGCCGACTTCGTGGGTCACATTTTCCAATCGCCATTACGATCCGCAGCGCGGCCACCAACTCTACAACGAGTACCTCGATGAGATGGAGCACGCCGAGGCGCTCGGCTACGACGGACTGGGCGTCAACGAGCATCATCAGAATGCGTACGGCACGATGCCGTCGCCGAACTTGATGGCCGCAGCGCTCATCCGGCGTACGTCGCGCGCCAAGATCGCCATCCTCGGCAACGCCATTCCGCTGCGCGACCATCCGCTGCGAGTGGCCGAGGAAGTCGCGATGCTCGACGTCATGTCGGGTGGTCGCGTGATCTCCGGCTTCGTGCGTGGCATCGGCTGCGAGTACCTGTCGCTCGGCATCAACCCAACCTATTCGCGCGAACGCTTCTACGAGGCGCATGAGCTGATCGTGCGCGCCTGGACCGAAGACGGTCCCTTCTGCTTCGAGGGCAAGCACTACCAGGTTCGCTACGCCAACATCTGGCCGCGGCCGTTGCAGCAACCACACCCGCCGATCTGGTTACCGTCACAAGGCAGTACCGAAACCATCCGCTGGGGCGCCCAGCGCCGCTACCCGTTCATCAGCGTATTCACATCGTATCGGCAGACCAAGCGCTTGCTCGACGAGTACAAAGCCGCTGCCGAGGCGGCAGGGTACACCGCGCAACCCGAGCAGATCGGCTTTGCACTGCCGACATACGTTGCCGAGACCGACGCGCGCGCCCGCGAGGAGGCCAAGCCGCACATGCTGTGGCTGTTCCGGCGCGGCCTCAAAATCCCGCCACATTTCCTTTTGCCACCCGGCTACATCACGGAAGAGTCCCTGCGGAAGTTTCTCGCCGCCGGCTTGCGCCCCCCCGGTGACTTGAGCTTCGAGGAACTGGAGAAAGGCGGCTACATCCTCGTCGGTAGTGCCAAGACCGTGGTCGATCGTCTTACGGAAATCCGCAAGGATCTCGGCTTCGGCCTGTTCATCGGCAGCGGCCGCACCGGCGACATGCCGCACGACAAGGCCCTGAAGAACATGGAGCTGTTCGCGCGCGAGGTGATGCCGCATTTCAGGGATTAGGGCCTGCGGCCGGCGTGTCTTCTTTGGCCCGCTCCCCCCTTCGGGGAGCCTCAGGACAGGATTGGTCGCTAGGGGCTGCCAAGTCCGACAGGCTTACTAGGCGGCGGAGACGGTATGAAGGACATGAGACCCCTCCGGACCGAAGTTGATTGCGATGCAGCGGAACTGAGCGCTGCCGCCGTGGAGCGCGCCAGAGTGACGGTCGCGCACCTTCACTCGACCTGGACCGGCACTTCGAGGTGCGCACCGCCATAGTGGCCGCTGGCGCTGTCGATCAGTTGCACCAGCGACAACGCTAGTGCGTACGTACCGGGAAACTTCGGGGCCTCGATCACCGCGGCGATGCGTGCCGATTCACCCGGCCCCAGATTGCGCGGCAAAGGGAGACCGTAGCTGCCGTCATCGATACTCTTGCCGCCGGACGTCCATACGGCAATCACTCTGCAGTCAAGATGTCCGAAGTCGGCGAAGGCCGGCCATACGGCACTGCCGCGGTTGGTGATGCGCAGCGCCAGCCGTGCCACGCCGCCGGCGCGCAGGCGTAATGGGAGCGGATCCTCCACCGCCAGCTCCCCGACGAGTGCGGCACGACCCAGCGGCCGCAGCAGTGCCGGCCGGGGATCCGTCAGCGTCTGCCACAGCAGCGGCCCCAGGTCGGTCCCGTGCCAGCCGCCGCGCAACGCTCGTAGGATCTGCGGGTCGCTCCAGTCCCATACGCGTTCCGGCCGATGGTCGACGGAGACCGGCACCTGGTTCCATCCGTCGGCGTCGCAGTACGCACCAACGCCTTGGACGGCGACACTCCAGGCGGCGAGCGCCAGCAGCATTCCGCGCCCCAGTCGCGTGGCGCGCAACCATTCGACGGCCGGCACCGCACACAATACGATTGCGGGCAGAACATCAATCAGGAAGCGCGGCCCGTACGTGTGCCCGCCCCACCAGCCACCGAAGGCGGCATACAGCAGGAGATACGCGAGACAGCCGGCACCGAGATACGGGACCCACGCGGCTCGCTGGCGAGGCCGGCGCAGGAATCCCGGGAGGGCAAGCGCGGCAGTCGGTGTGAAAATGAACAGACCGCGGTTGGGACTGATCAGCAGGCCGAGGAGCCGCGTCATGCTCGGTACGCCGAATGTCACACCGGCATACCCTCCGAGGACAGAACCGATAGCCCGCAGGTTGTACGCGGCAACGGCTGCCGCGCCGGCGATCGGCAGTACCAGGAAGGCGGCGCGGCGCCGCGGACGCTCGCGCCATATGAACACTGCCGCGAGCAACGCGAAGATCGCCATCGTTGGCCGCGCCACAACGCCCAGGGCGGCAAAGACGCCGGCCAGCGCCGCCCGTGCACGGGTGTCTTCTCCGAGCAGAAACATGCTCAGGCCCGCCAGACTGAGCTCCGCCAACCCATGTTGCCAGAGGGCCTGGCTGCTGGTTGACCACGTGCTGCTCCCGAGACCGTATGCCAGCGCCATACCGATCGCGGTCGACGACGCCGTGCGTGTGCACAGCGCCAGGAACACCAGACCGACCGACAGCGCGGCGATCGACGCCGCGGCAAGGCGCTCGACCACCACCGTGATGACCCGAAAGCGAACGTCGTCATCGCTGACCTGATGACGTTGCAGCCACCACACCGCGGGCAGCGCCAGCGGCACGGCCAGGACCGGTGCGGCCACCGGGTATTTCGACATTATCCTGCCGTCGCTCGTGCGCCGCAGAAAATAGGGGACGCCGCCGCGCTGGAGCCATTCGAACTCGTTGAGATCCAGGTTGCCTTGGCGCACGATGCTAAACGGCAGCAAACGCGCCGGAATCGTGTCCCACGCCGGCGGGCAGCGCAGGCTGGTGAGATAGACGGCGAAACAGGCGGCCGCCACGGTGCAAGCGGTGCGCAGCCGATGCGGCTGCGGCGCTGGGGATGGTCCGGCGGCATGCGCGCCGGCGGTGGGGGAGCGTGCGCCGGCCCTGGTGGCACGCCGGCGGCTCATTCCGCGCGCAGACCAACAATTAGATTGTAGATCGCCCCGATGCTCCAGCCGGCGACCGCACCGACCGCGGCACCGTACAGGAACCCGACCACGGAGCCGGGCCAGCTCACGGTGTAC
>CAZTDK010000636.1:0-4266 GCA_964611965.1 uncultured Binatia bacterium (SeqCode)
GTGGGGAGAATCAAGTTGTGCAAGCGCCGTCGTCAAATCCGGACTGGCCGATGTACGGGCACGACCTCGGACACAGCTTTACGGCGGTCCAAGCTGCCATCGACAAGACGAACGTCGCCTCGTTGACGCTAGCGTGGAAAGTCCCCATGCCCGATGCTGTCTCGGCGCCTCCCAGCGTCGTCGGCGGTGTTGTGTACGTCGGTGCCTGGGACGGTGTGATGTATGCCCTCGACGCCGAGAGTGGAGCCGTGCATTGGACGTTTGAGGTCGACTGTCAGAACGCGGTCCTGCCAATTCCACCGCGTTGCCTGGCCCCTGGTCAACTGGAGCCGGATCGCACCGGAACCGATGGTGGGCTCATCGTCGGCGCAGCGGCCGTCAGCGGCGGCCGCGTCTACTTTGGCGGCGGCCGAACCCTCTACTGCCTCGACGCAGTGACCGGAAAGCTCGTCTGGAAGCGCGTATTGTGCGGCAACCCGGACGACGCGAGTTGCGGTCAGGATGAGAACGATCCGGCACTCATCTACTCGTCGGCGGTGGTCACCGGCGGCTCAGTGATCGTCGGCGTAAGCGTTGACGGGGCCGACGGGTATCGCGGTAGCATTGTCGCTGTCGATGCGGCCAGCGGCGGAATGAAATGGCGCTTCGAGGTCGATCCGATCCTCGATGCCAACGGGAACCCAGCGCTCGACGCGATGGGCAACGTCATAGGAGGCATGAACCGCGGTTGCGGCGACGCGTGGTCTACGGGCGCGGTCGACGAAGCAAACGGTCTCATTTTTTTCGGCACCGCCGACTGCCAAAGCGACGCGACGCCTCCGTATCACGAGGCAATCCTTGCGCTCAACGTTGCTACCGGCAAGGTCGTCTGGGTGTATCGCCCGCGCACCAGCGACACGTGTGATTTCGACTTCGGCGCGTCGGTCAATTTGATCGACGTCGGGGACGCGCAGCTGGTCGGCGAAGGCAGCAAGGATGGAACGTACTACGTGCTCGACCGCAAAACGGGGACGCTTGTTTGGAAGACGAACGTCGTCTTCGGTGGGAGCTCCGGCGGGTTCCTTGGCTCGGCGGCGTTTGACGGGACGCGCATCTACGGGGGGACCGGTATCGGTGAGCTCGGTGGTCCCCTGTGCATGCCAGGCAACCCGAACGACATGATGGTAGAAAACCCGAGCTTTCACGCGTTCGACGCGGCGACCGGGGCCATTCAATGGGAAAACAACCAGGCGAACACGTTTGCACCCACCTCGGTCTCGGGTAGTGCCGTCTTCAACGGTGTAGGAAGCCTGTTGCCACCCGAGCTCCGCGTCTACGATGCGGGGACGGGTGCGACGCTCGCGTCGTTCAAAGCCGGTGGTGCAGTCAACTCGGGCGCGGCGATCGTGGGTAAAACGATCTACTTCGGCGCCGGCGACTCATTCGATGGAAACGGCGGTGCCGTGTTTGCTTATCGGCTCCCGTGAGCTGGCGCCATGGATCCCGTGTACGTGCTCATGTCGACCCTCGTCGGCTGTCAAACTGGTGTGGCCTGCTTGGAGACACCTCTGGATGTCTGCGCTTCTCCCACCAGCACCGACAGCTTCGTCTTGAGTCGCAACGCGCCCGTGTCCGACTTTGCGATGGCCGCCCGCGTCTCAACGTGGTAGTTGAGTTTCACATGTATGACGTGTTTGCTTCCTCGATCCGTCTGGCGTCCACTCGATTGGGCGTAGTCGCACTGCTCGCACTCATTTTTCCCGTCACGGCGCAGGCGCAGCTCAGCCAGCTGTTCTGGAGCGGCTACGGCCGCGATGCACAGCACAGCGCGCAGTCGACCATCGCGGGCCAGCTGCTGACGCGGATTCGCTGGCAAACGCCGGTCGATCGGCGGCCGCAGTACAATGGCGACGAGCTCTTCATCCATTACGGTTCGCCGTTGATGACGCAGGCCAACACGGTCATCGTTCCCGTGAAGACCGGCAAGACCGAAGGTTTTCGCGTCGACGGCCACCGAGGCAGCGATGGCCGGCTGCTGTGGCGGCAGTCGACCAACTACCGGCTGCCGCCGCACGACTGGGTTCCGAGTGTATCGCCGGTGCTGTCCCCGACGGGCAAGCTCTGGCTCCCGGCGGGTGGTGGCACCGTGCTGTATCGCACGCGCCTGGACGGCGGCGGCGGTCGCGCGACGCGCGTCGCGTTTTATGGCTCGCCGTCGTATCGCAGCCACAGCAGAACCTACGTCAATAGTGTGTTCATCAACACCCCGCTCACCGCCGACGCGGCCGGAAATATTTTCTTCGGCTTCCAGGTTACGGGCATTACGCCAACCGGGGTGCAGAGCGGCATCGCGCGAATCAGCGACAGCGGCCAAGGCTCCTGGGTGTCGGCCGCGACGGCGGCGGGCGATCCGGGCATCGCCAAGGTGGCGCACAACGCCGCGCCGGCGCTCAGCAACGACGGCAGCACTCTGTATGTCGCCGTCAGCACCGGCAACGGCTTCGGCAGCGCCGCGGGTTATCTGCTGGCACTCGACAGCCAGACACTCGCCACCATCGCCACGGTGCGGCTCAAGGATCCCGTCAGCGGCGACGATGCGGATGTGCACGACGATGCGACGTCGTCACCCACCGTCGGACCGGACGGCGACGTGTACTTCGGCGTCCTCGAGAACCCCTTTCCATCGAACAACGATCGCGGCTGGCTGCTGCACTTTGACGCCATGCTGCATCCGAAAGGCGCGCCGGGTGCGTTTGGCTGGGACGATACGGCGACGGTGGTGCCGGCGTCGATGGTTCCCTCGTATGGCGGTACGTCGGCATATCTCTTGATGACCAAGTACAACAACTACGCTGGCATCGGCACGGGCGACGGTGTCAATCGCATCGCCGTCATCGACCCGAACGATCAGATGACGGATCCGATCTCCGGCGCCACGATCATGCGTGAGGTGCTGACGGTAACCGGGATGACGCCGGACCCCGAGTTCGTTTCCTTCTATCCCAACGCGGTGCGCGAGTGGTGCATCAACAACGCGGTGGTGGATCCGATTTCCAAATCCATCATTGCCAACAGCGAGGACGGCAAGCTGTACCGCTGGGACATGACCACGAACTCGTTGTCGGAAACGCTCGTCCTCACCCCGGGCGTGGGCGAAGCGTACACGCCGACGTTGATTGGTCCGGACGGCACGGTGTACGCGATCAACAACGCGACGCTGTTCGCTGTCGGGCAGTAAAAGGGGACGCCAGTCATGACGGGTGCGGCGCGAATCCCGGGTGCCTCAATGCGCCACCGGTCATCAAGAAGAAGCTGCAACGCGGCGCATAGTCGATCCCTAATCACTGTAACTATACTAGCGAGGCGCGCCTCCGACCAACTGAAGCATGCGCGCCTCGCGCTGATGGCTGATCGCCGATGGCAGATGGCTCCGACGATCAGCGATACGCCATCTGCCATCAGCAGGCGCTTGAGGAAATGAAACTTGACTCACCAGCAACGACTTCTCAACCTCAAGCGCCCTAGCAGTGCATTGACGGCGTTCTCGAGACTCATCCCGCGTGGCAGCAAAGCCCGGCGCTGGCGTGCGGGGGCGGCTCCAGTGCGGTGGATTTTTCAAGTCCAGGATGTCAGGGCAGTTGTTCACCGGCAGTTTCGGCTTTGCCCACGAGCACTCTGAACATCCGGCTGTGCCGCGCTGTGCTGGCGGTGTTCATCCGCGCGGTCCTGGGGTTCGAGCGTCGCCGGGCCGCTCGGCGGGGCGTCCCCGATGGCGCCGGAGGCGCGGTGACGGCGATCCAACACTTCGGATCGGCCCTCAATACCAACGTTCACTTTCACACCTGGTGGCTCAGGGGGTGTTCGCCGAGTCGGCCGACGGCGGGCTGCGCTTTCTGCCGTTGCCGGCGCCGAGCGCCCGAGAGGTGACGCGACTACTGGCGGTGGTGCGGCGGCGGATCGTGCGTCTGGTAGCGCGTCACGGGATCGAGCTGGAGCGGCCGAGCGAGGAGATCGGCGGCGGTGACGAACGCTTGTTCGAGTGTCCGGTCTATGCCGACATCCAGGGCGCGGCCGTGGTTGGCCGCGTGGCCCTGGGCGCCCGGGCGGGAGCGACGGTGGTGCGCATCGGGCGCGAGCGGGAGGCGATGGACATTACCGGGACTGAGCCGTTGCATGCGCACCTCGACGGCTTCGATCTGCACGCCGCGGTGGCCGTGCCGGCGGGGGACCGCGTGCGCTTGGAGCATCTGTGCCGCTACATTCTGCGGCCGCCGCTGGCGCAGCAGC
>CAZTDK010000637.1:0-4263 GCA_964611965.1 uncultured Binatia bacterium (SeqCode)
GCTCATGGAGCCGCATCTGCTTGACGATCGGCTGTTAGTCACCGTCTACGGCAAATTCCGCTATGATCCGCAGCGCGAGTTCTTCGGCCTGGGCAACAACGATCGCGGTCCCGATCCCGCCTCGACCCATGCATACCAGGACATGTTCGGCATCCTCGCGTTTGGCTGGCGCTTCCTGCCGCGCCTGTCGCTGAATTTCAGCGTGATGTTTCGCGAGGTCGACATTCGGCACGGCGATCGAGAGGACGATTGCGGCGGGCTGGTGCCCTGCCCCTTCACTCAGGATCCGCCGTCGGAGAACGGTTTCGCCGGCATGCCCGGCGTGAATGGCGGCAAGAGCAACCCGCTGTCGCTGTCGCTGGTGTGGAACGACCGCGACGATCTCACCCATCCGACCAGCGGCTGGCTGCTGATGCTCAAGGCGAGTCATACGGACAAAGCGCTGTGGAGTAACTTCGAGTTCACCCGCGTCGCCGGCGATCTCGGGTATTTGTATCCCTGGTTCAACAAGCGCCTGGTCACCGGAGCCCGGATCGACGGCGTCTGGATGGATGGGCCCTCGGGGGACATTCCGTTCTGGGAGCTGACCGAGCTCGGCGGATCCGACACCCTGCGTGGCTTCTTCCCGCATCGGTTCGCCGGCAAGAAGCGCCTGCTGATCAACCTCGAAGCCCGCGCGCTCCTGACGGAATTTGATTTTTACAAGCTGTGGCATGTCAAGTTGGATGGTGTTCTTTTCGGCGAAACCGGGCGGGTGTTCCTCGATCCCACCGAAATCAACGACGAGTTCCACGCCGCGCGGCCGGATATCCACTACAACTCGCGCCTCCAGTACAGCTATGGCAGCGGTCTGCGCATTGCGCTGTCGTCGGCCCTGGTGGCACGTATTGACGCGGGTTTTAGCGACGAAGAGCAGGGGATCGTGTATCTGACATTCGGCGAAACGTTTTAGCGGGTTGCTGGATTGAAAGTGGCTCGTTTGAGCAGCGGTTGCACGGTACTCTAATCTCATGGCATGGAGAGCCGCATCTAGTCGCGCGATCCGTTCGACTGAGGTTTTAAGAGAGGAGACGAGATGAAGACCATTTTCGGGAGCCTCATGATCGGGGCCTTGCTCGTGGCCGCGCCGTCGTTGTCCGTTGCCAAGGGCATGCAGGACCAGGTTGACCAGGCGACTACGGTCATCGAAAAATTCCGCGAGATACCGGAATCCGGGATTCCGAAGGCGGTGCTGCGCGACGCCAAAGGCCTGGCGATCCTGACCGTGCTCAAGGCGGGTTTCATCTTCAGCGGCCAGGGTGGTTGGGGCGTGGTCGTGGCGCGCACCGCGCACGGATGGAGCGGACCGTCGGCCATCGGCACCGGCGGCGTCGGCTTCGGCTTCCAAGTCGGCGCCCAAGTCACCGAGTTCGTCATGGTGCTCAACACTCCGGAGGCCGTAAACGCGTTCGCACACGGTGCCAACATCAAGATCGGCGCCGACCTGAGCGCGGCGGCTGGGCCAGTCGGCAGAGATCTCGCGGCCGGTGTCCTCCCGGTGGCCGCGGTATACACCTACAGCCGTAGCCAGGGTCTCTTCGCCGGCGTGTCGCTCGAAGGTACGGTGATCGCCACGCGCAACGATGCGAACAAGAGCTACTACGGCCGCAGCGTGTCGGCGAAACAGATCCTGTCGGGAAAGATCAAACCACCGAAGGGCGCGGCCAAGCTGCGGCGCGCGCTCGAGAGCTATTAGCGAACTCACCCCTGGCCCCCCTCCAGCAAAGAGCGGGGGAACCCGACATTTCAAACGATTTGCTGGGGGATGGGTTTCGCGAGCGGTTGCATCGCAGCATTTCGAATTGCTGGGCAAAGCGGCTTGGGGGCTTGAGGCCGACGAACGTCCACGTTGCCCTCTTCCTTCGTTGCCTTCGTGTGCTTCGTAGTGAGGCGGTTTTTCTCAGATCGAACGGGTGCGCCGGAATTTGTTTCAGCATCCAGGTAATTCGGCAGGCGCGCCGAGACGCGGTGGCTTCGGCAGGTTCGCTTCCGGCTTCCCGTGGCATCGCAGAACCTCTCGCAACGCCTCCGGGCTCACGGGTTTGACCAGGTGGCAATCGAAGCCGGCGGCCATGGCCTGCTCCTTATCCCGTTTGCCGCCGTACCCGGTCAGCGCCACGAGCACGACCTGCGTGAGCTCGGGGTCCTGCCGCACCCGACGCGCGACCTCGTACCCATCCATGTTCGGCAGTCCAATGTCGACCAGCATCACATCCGGAATGCTGGCACGCGCGCTGTCCAAGGCGGCAAAGCCATCAGCCGCAACTTGCACGTCATGCCCAAGGAGCTCGAGATACATCTTCAGACTTTCGGCGGCGTCGGGATTATCCTCCACCAACAGAATGCGGTCATAGGTGGCGGCGGGGGCAACCGCGGCGTCGGCCACATCGGGCATCGAGGGAGCAAGCGGAAGACGGACGACGAATTCGGCGCCGCGGCCGAGTCCATCGCTGGAGCCTGCGATGTGCCCGCCGTGCAGCTCGACAATTCGTCGGGCGACGGTGAGGCCAACGCCCAGCCCGCCGGGAGAACGATTCAGCGTGCCATCGGCCCGCGCGAACAGCTCGAACACGCGGGGTAACATCTCTGGAGCTATCCCGATCCCATTGTCGCGGACACGCAGCACGACCTCGTCACCTTGTGGCTCGACCGTCACCTCGATTCGGCCGCCGGATGCTGTGTACTTCACGGCGTTCCAGATCAAATTCACGATCACCTGTTCCAGCCTGGTCGGGTCCGCCTCCACGGAAACATCGTCTGTGGGCAACAGGCTCGTCAGATAGTGCTTCCCCTGATCTACGAGCGGCCGTGTCGTCTCCAGCGCACGCTCCACCACTTGCGCAAACCGCAGGCGCTGCGTGCGCAAGCGCAGGGTCCCTTGCGTGATCCGCGCCACGTCCAACAGGTCGTCGACCAGACGTCCGAGCTGATCGGCTTGGCGACGCGCGATATCAAGCGCCCGATCCTGTTGCGATGCATCCAGGCACGAAACGTTGATGGCATACTGCACAGCCGCCAGCGGGTTGCGCAGCTCGTGGCCGAGCATGGCGAGAAACTCGTCCTTGCGGCGATCCATTTCGGCGAGCTGATCGAGCCGCCGCTTGAGCTCTTCCTGGAGCCGGTCCTGCTCGGTCACGTCACGGATGAAGCAGCGCGTATACAGGAACCTGCCCTTGTTCCAGCAACCGTTAGAGTGAATGAGGACGTGCTTGATGGATCCGTTCTTACACCGCAGCTTTGCCGGATAGTCGTAGATGATCTCGCGACGCATCAGGCGCCGCCACAGCTCCTCGAACACGGTGGGCTGGACATAGAAGTCGGGGAGATAGCGCCCGACGTACTCGTTCGCACCATACCCGAGAAGGTCCAGAAGAGACTTGTTTGCCCACAGGATGCGCTGATCCGGCCCGACGCGCTGCAACCCCTCCACCGCGTTCTCGAAGAAGTCGGCCAGCTCGCGTTGCTGTTGCGCGAGTGACTTTTCCGTCGCCTGAAGGACGGCCGCCTCCGTTTCGAGCGCCAGAGCCTTTTGTTGCAGGTGCGACACCGCGCGCAGCCGCTGGTCTCGGCCCGCCACCCGTGTGTAGCTCTCCGCGGGAACCACGTGCGCGTGCTGCTCGCAGATCCTGAGGAACGACGCGGCGTCCGTTTTTCTGCGAAACAGGCTCATCGGGTAGGCACAGAGCAGCGAGAACCGGATCTCGCGGGCGAGATCGTTCCAGAATTTTTCGAGGCAAATGGCCGCATCGCGCTGGCCGCACGCCCAGAGCAGGGCCACCATCTCGCCAAAGACGCTGATCTTGCGATGCCCGGAGATTGGGACCAGCGGAGCGAGGACGCCGCCAACGATCTCCGAGAAACGGGCCTTGTCCGGCCATCCATCGATCGTAAAGCGCGACAGCGTCTCGGCAGCATCCAAGATCACGAAGCGCCCCGACTCGATCAGGCTCGCGACATTCAACCCGCGGGCCGTCAACGCTTCGATCAGACTCGTCCCATGGCGCTTCGTCACGACGGCAACGGCGGCATCCCCAGCCGCGAGAGCGCTGCCGAGAAAGCGACTCACCTGCTCGATTAGAAAGGGCGCCTGACTATAGAACTGAACGACATGATCGCCGCTGGGACAAACGTCGGGGACCGGCGGCAAGCGCACCGGCTCCGTCTTTCTGCGCTCGTCGTACACCCGGCTCAATGAAAACTCTGCCATGCGAGGCAACTCCCCCC
>CAZTDK010000638.1:0-4262 GCA_964611965.1 uncultured Binatia bacterium (SeqCode)
GGCACGCCTTGGTGCAAGAGGCGGCGTACGAGTCGTTGCTCAAGAGTCGGCGTCGGACATTGCATAGCCGCGTGGCGGAGACGCTGGTGCAGCATTTCGCCGCCGCGGCAGCGGAGCACCCCGAGCTTCTGGCGCATCACCACGAGGCTGCCGGGCAGATCGAACCCGCGGTCGCTGGCTGGCAGCTCGCCGGCGAGCAAGCGCTGCAGCGCGGTGCCATCCGCGAAGCGGAGTCGTATCTGCAGCGCGGGCTGCGCGCGGTGGCCACCCAGCCGCAAGGGCCGGCGCGCGACCGCGTCGAATTCCACCTGCTCCTCGCGCTGGCGAAGGTGGCCCATGTGACCAGGGGCTACGGCGCCGACGAGACCGGGGTGGTGCTTCGCCGGGTCCGCGAGGTTGGACAGCGCGTGGCGGAGCCCGCGGAGCTGGCAATGATGTTGATTGCCGAATTCTGGTTTGCCCTCATGCGCGACGGGTCGGTCGCGGCTCAACCGATCGCGGACGAGTTGCTGCACGCCGCCCAGCAAGCTCGGCTACCTTTCGGATTGGGGTGGGCGCATTTCGCCCAGGCGGCCACGCGCTTCTACGCCGGCGATTTCGCCGGCGCCCGCGAGTGCAGCCGGCAGGCCTGCCAATCCTTTCAGGAGGCGTCACAGCACCCCGCGGGATTCGACCCCACCATTCTGGCGGTGGGGTTTGCTGCCTACGCCGCCTGGCACCTCGGATTGGGCGACGAGGCGCGCCAATTGGGCCGCGACGCCGTCGCGCGCGCAGAAGCGTCCGGGCGTGCGACCGATCGCGCTTCCGCATACCAACTGGTGTCCGTTCTTTACGGACATATGCTGGGCGAACCGGACGCCGCCCTCGACGCGGTGGACCGCGTGCTGGTGGCTTGTGCCGAGGAACCGAGCCCCGGCGCAGCAGCAACCGCCACGGTCATGCGCGGCTGGATCCTCCTCGAGCAAGGGCAAGCCGAAGCGGGCCTCGCGCAGATCACGACAGGCGTGGAGGCCTTGGCCTCCACCGGCCTGCGTCTCGGAGCACTGCCGATGGCCCTCGGGATTTTGGCCGATGCGTATGTCGCGACCGGCCAGCTGGACCAAGCCCAGCGCGTGCTCGACGACAGCGACGACATGTCGAGGACGGGGAACTTCCGCGCCAATACGCTGCGGCGCCGGGCCGATCTCATGGCAACCGAGGGCGCCGATGCGGCGGCGGTGGAGGGCGTCTACCGGGACGCCCTCGCTTGTGCCCGACAGCAAGGGAGCCGCGCCTTCGAACTGCGAACAGCGCTCAGCTACGCACGCTGGCTGCGCAGCCGCCGTCGCGCCCGCGACGCGCAAATGCTGCTCGCGCCGCTGTACACCAACCTCAAGGCGCACTTCGAAAGCAGCGACCTGCATCAGGTGGGCATCTTACTCGAGGAGCTCACCGAGGCGGAATGGACCGTGCCGGAAGCGCGCACTGCAGAGCGGAGCAGCGACGCATGACGCGCACCCCAAGCCCGTTCCTTCCGCCATCTCTGCCGCCGGGCACGCCGCCGCGGCGCCGAACGCGAGGCACACCATGATCTTAGATCCCACTGCTCGCCTGGCGCCGACCCGGGTCGCCGATGCCGTGGCCTTCGAGGTGGGTGCCGAATCGTACACCTGGGATGACATCGTCTTGGCGGCAACCCTGTGGGGCGAATGGCAACAAGTCCGCGAGCAAGTGCGTGGCGCGATCAGCTTTGCCCGTGATCTGCAGAGACGCGAGGCGGCGCCCAGCGATGCGGAGCTTGAAAGCGCAGCGGACGAGTTCCGCTACGCGCACGACCTCATCACCGCCGAGGAGACCGAGGCATGGCTCAATCGTCGCGGGCTCGACTTCGACGCACTGCTGGAGTACGTCGAACGCGCGTTGGCGCGGCGCTGCAGTGCGCTGCAGCGCCCGCCAGTCACCGACGAGGGTCCGACCGATGATGAGGTGGAGGCCGTGGTCTGGAACGAGGCCGTCTGCTCCGGATGGCTCGGCCGCTTGGCCGGCAAGCTCGCGATGCGCGCCGCCGTGCACGAGGGCCTCAAGGTCGGCACCGTATCGAGCGCGTCCGAGGAACGCGCCGACACCATGCATTGGGGACTGGGACCGCACGCCTGCCCGCGTCACGCGGAGTCCGGGACGGGACTGGGACGCGGGACCTCGCCACTGCAACGATTTCAGTGGCTGCAACATCTTGATCAGTGCTTCAACCAGCACTGCCGTGACCTGGTCACACCGGAAGCGACGCGCGCCGAGATGCATCTGCATCAGCTCGACTGGGTGCGCGTATGCGTGCACTACATACTCCTCGGCAGCGAAGACGCGGCCCGCGAAGCGGCGCTGTGTGCACGCCAGGACGGCTGCACCCTGGACGCCGCCGCCGAGCGCGCCGGGGTCACCGTGTACGAGCATGACTTCCGGCTCGAAGAGATCGACGAGGCGGTGCGCTCTTGCTTTCTCGGCGCCCGGCCGAACGAAATGCTCGGACCACTCCCATGGATGGGGAAGCACGGCATCTTCCTGATCCTCGAAAAGCGCCAGGCCTGCGCCGAGGATCCCGACGCCGTGCACTACGCGCGCGAGCGCCTGCTCGCGCGCCTCCTGCAACACGAGGTCGAGCGCCACGTGCGCTGGCTCGAACGCTTCTAGACGTGATGCGCAACTCGCACGAAGCCGTTGAAGCACCACCAATGCTGCGCTTCCTGCCGGCCGAGGAGCGCGAGCGCGTGAAGGCGCACCTGGTCTCCGCCTCCTTCACGTTCGGTATGCCCATTGTCCGTGAAGGCGAGGAAGCCGACGCCTTTTACGTCTTGACGGCAGGGCAAGCCCGCGTCGTGAAACGAGGGATCGGCGGTGAGGAAGTGCCGCTGAATGTGCTGCGCGCCGGCGACTGCTTCGGAGAGATCGGCCTGCTCGAGCGTGCGACGCGCACCGCGACGGTGCGGGCCAGCAGCGACGTCGAGGTCCTGCGCTTGGACCGCGCCGTGTTCCAAGCAATGCTGGAGCAAAAGCCGGAGCTGCGCACCTACCTCGAGCTGCACCGGCGGCACCGCACGCTCAACACGTTCTTTCACCTCTACACGCCGTTTGCGACCCTGCCGGCAGCGGCGGTCTTGCAGCTGATCCAGGAGCTCGAGCACGTCACCGTCGAGCGCGGCGCGCTGGTCATTCGCGCGGGCGACGATGCGGGACCGATGTACGTCGTCGAAGACGGGCATCTGCGCGCGTTCACCGAGTGCGACGGCCGCCGCGAATACCACGCCTTTCTCCGCTCCGGCGACGTGTTTGGCGAAATCTCGCTGATCACCGGCGAGGCCCGCACCTCGAACGTCGAGGCGGTGTCGGCGTGCACGTTGCTGTGCCTGCCCCAGGCTTCATACCGCACGCTGGTGGAGGCCTACCCCGCGCTGGCCACTCAACTCGAAGAACGGGTGCGTCAATACGATTACAAGCGCCTGGCGCGCGTGCCGTTGGACTTCAGCGAGGAGGTGCTCCCCGCGGCGGCCCAGGCGCAGGAGCCGGTCGGCCCGCGCCAGCTCGACGACGCGGCGGGCACACCCGACCACGCTGACGGGGACGCGCATCCGTTCGCCTCGCGCGAAGGCCACTTCATCAAGCGGAACCAGCGCGTGCGGCGCATGAAAGTCGTCTATCAAATAGACGAAACCGACTGCGGCGCCGCTGGCCTGGCGATGATCTGCCGGCACTTCGGCCGCGCCGTCAGCCTGGCGCGTATCCGCGAGCTCGTCCACACCAGCGTCGATGGCACCAGCTTGCGCGCCATCTGCCGGGCGGCACAAGAGCTCGGGCTGGCCGCACGCGCCGTGAAGTGCGCAGCGTCCGCCGCGGCGCGCATGCCGCTGCCGGCAATCCTGCATTGGGATGCCAATCACTGGGTGGTGCTCTACGACGTGCACGATGGGTGGGCATCCATCGCCGACCCGGCGCTCGGCCTCCAGCGCCTGCCGTGGGACGAAGTCGAGCGCCGCTGGAGCGGCTATGCCGCGCTGTTCGACTACACCGAGGCGTTCGAGTCGGCCCCCACGCAGTGGACCGGCCTGGCGTGGCTCTGGCCGTTTTTCCGGCCATTCAAGTCGAACGTCGCCCAAGCAGTGGGGCTCGCGGTGATCGTCAGCGGCCTGGAAATGGTGCTGCCGGTGTTCACACAGGTGATCGTCGATCGGGTCCTCGTCGAGCGCGATGTTGCCCTCTTGCATACGCTGGTCATCGCCATGGGAATGGTC
>CAZTDK010000639.1:0-4259 GCA_964611965.1 uncultured Binatia bacterium (SeqCode)
ACGAACGGCCAGTCTGGGATGAGCGATGCCGGTTGGTGCCGCTCCCCGGGGCTGTACACGTCAGCCACCACCGAGCCCACCACGACGAGAAGCCACAGAAGTGAAAAATACCAGAGATGTGGTGCCGTGGTGGAAAAGAGCAGGCAGCTCACCGGCTGCAGGAAGCACAGCAGGTGGAGCGCCCAGGTGCGCGTGCTGCACTGCTCTCTCGTAATCGTCAGCTCCATCGTCCCGCACCCGCAACGTTCGGAATACTACACGCGGAGCCCGCGACGCCTACATCGCCTTCTTCTTGGCGCTCTGCTTCGTGATGACAAATTCGCCAAACGTGACGCCAAGATCGACTCCCTTGCCGGTGCCCGAGAATGCCAAGGAAACGGTGCCCTTGGTGACCACCTGCGCCGCCGAGGAGTCGACCACCCCGGCATGCACGTCCGCGGAGGCGTAGCTCCCAAACAGTTCGCTGATGTCGGCAACGTCAGAGAATGTCCCGCTGCCGTTGACGATCTTGGACTTCCCCGCCGTCAGGCCGCCACCTTTCGCCCGGAGGGACGAGTGGGCCGACTGGCCATTGTCGCAGGTGATGGTGCCGTGTCCGCTCGCGGTTGAATAAATCGCCGACCAGCCTTCGAGAGAGTACGTCATCTTGCACGTCGTCGGCTTGGCCGACGCCGGTTGAGCTGCTGCAAAAACGAAGAGCATCGCCACTATCGCGACCCCGATCCGTACTGGTTTCATGGTTTTCTCCTCTTTCTTCGATGTCACTGCTTGCGTAGCGTGACTCGACTCCGCGGTTTGCTTGGACATGAGGTTCCTCCTCGATCATCGAATCGTGCCCCCCAACGGCGCACGCCACAACCTCGGATTACTACGCGCGTGGTTCTACCTATGGACAGTTCCTCCGGACGATTCCTGCAGGAGGCACCGCGTGCGAATCCGGCGCCGAAGGGCCTTTGCCCGGGCCAACCAGTAAGTTGCTGCGGCCGGCTGAGGACCCTGACTACAGGGTGATCACTGCCGCGCCCCAGGCGAAGCCGGCACCAGAGGCGGCGAGACACACCGTCGCCCCCGGTCCGAGGGTGCCGCGTGCGACCTCTTCGCTCAATGCCACCGGCAGTGCGGCTGCCGTGAGATGGCCGTAACGGCGCGCGGGGACATTCAAGCGTGCCCGTTCGACACCAAGCCGCTGGGCCACGTTCTCCGCTACGTCGGGGAATACGTGCCCGATGATGAAGCGGTCGACGTTCGTCACGCCCATCTGCGCCTTGGCCAACACCTCATGAATCACCGCGGATAGCGATTCCTCACCGAAGCGCCGCACCGGGTCCGCGTTCAGTATCAGAAAGTGCTTGCCGGCGTGAAAGGCCTCGAGCGTCATGCGGAAGGGGTGCTGGCGGCCCGACGGATACTCGCACCAGAATTCCCGGTGGTGCCGCCCATCGGCATGAATCACCGCCGCGCGGATGCTACCGGCCGGCGAACTGTCGCCGACAAGGGCCACCCCCGCGCCGTCGCCATAGAGACGGGCCACCTGGCCGCGAGCATCGGAGTAGTCGAGGCCGGCGGAGTGCACCTCGGCACCAGCAACCAGCACCCGCTCATACGCACCGGCGTTGACAAATTGCTCGGCTATGCTCAAGCCGAATACAAAGCCGGCACACTGGGCGCGCACGTCGAGCGCACCAATTGTGGCGAACCCCATTTCATCCTGAAAGAAGCAACCTGACCCGGGAAAGCCGGCGTCGGGTGTCATCGTCGCGAAGACAATGAAGTCCACGGCTTCGGGTTTCAGTTGGGCCTGCGCCAGCGCGCCGCGCGTGGCTTCGACTGCCAATGTCGACGGTCCTACAGGGTCGAGTGCAATCGGCCGGTACACGCCACCGACGTCCACTTCTGGAGGCAGATAGTGGCCAATTCCCAGGATGCGTGCGCTCATGCATTCACTGCTGGAGCCGCGCCACGCCGAGGATCTTGGCGTCGGGCGCGGCAGCTGGGAAGCGGCTCAACCTGTCCCAGTCTTCTCGCCGCACGCCTGGCCCTGACCGCCGCACCGGGTTTGCGCTGGCGCGATGACTGTACGGAGCGGCAGGGAGCACCCCCCTCAAGATTAAACCTCTCATCATCTCTACGCCGTGTTTTCGGGGGATTCGATCGGAACAATGCTACTCCGGCAAATTCAAAAGGTCCACTTCGGTCGAGCGTAAGAACTTCAATGGTGTAGAGGCCAAGGACCTACGAACCAGGGCGATGGGGAAGTCCAATTGTCCGCAATGGGGAAAGATAGTTGACGTCAGCCAATGCGTTCGAGGATCCGCTGCGAGCGGCTGATCTTTTGTTCTTCACGCGCGTAGAATTCGAGCACGGCCTCGATGTTCTGGCTGATCTGGTCGCGCTCGGATTCGTGTGGGGGGCCCCGGGGGTCCGGAGGCGCCGTCGGCAGAACGGCAGGTTTGGACCTCATCAAGGCATGCTACGTAATGTGGCAGGCAAGCGCTTCCAGGCGGCGCCGGTACCGCATGCCTTCAACACTTCTGGAAGTGGCTGGACGAGAAGACCCCCGAGACGCGTAGAATTACGCGCGTGGTTCTCCGAGCTTACGGCGGGGCGGGATCCATTGTACAAAGGAGACATGTCCACCACAGTCACAATAGTTGTCGATCCTATGCAGCGTGCGATGAAAAACTGCTCGATGATCAAGCTGACCTGGCTACCACACTGGAAGGCGTACTCGATCCGGGTGAACGGACAGATCCTTGGGCAGGTACGCTGCAAGTTGCCCTTGCCGTTCCGCGCCCCAGTTGAGTTTGTGTAAACCAACGCAGTGGGCGGCGAGCTCGGGGACAAGGCGATGCCGGCCAAACACGCCGCGCGGTCGACGCCCAGTCAAAGGGTGTCACTCCGCCGCCGCACACCCGCCGCTATCGGTAACATCGTCCACTGTCGCGTCGATCGCACGCATCCTCGGCAGCGGGCCGGTGACGGTCAGTTTGCACGTGCAGCCGTCGTCTGTGCGCGTCACGCGCAGGCCGAGCGCCCGGGCACCATCCGCAACCATCCCGCAGTCGCGGAGACCGATGACGGTGTAGGTACGCCGTGTTTCCGGCGCCTGAGCCGCGGCGGCTGAGGCCAGCAGGACGGTGACGACCAGCGCCAAGGTGATCCACCCAGCCTTGTACTTTTCCAGGGCGGTCTGGTGATACGCCACCGACGTCCGATTCATCTCGCTGGCGTGGCTAGCCCTCCTGAAATGAGCGAATGTCTCAGGCCGGGCCCGACCCACACCCCCGAACCCTCGATCGCATGCGGCAACCACGGCTCTCATCTGGTGACTTCCGCAGCGCTTATGTGGTTGCGGAACACGCCACCCACAGTCTTCTTCTGGGCGTCCGACATGCGGTCATAGACAGCCTGGAAGTTCGCGGAAATGACCTTGCCGTTGTGGGCGCTGGTGGCGCGTGCGTCGTCTGCCATGATCGTCTTTCGATTCTCTTCAGCGGTGGGTAGGGCGGACTGTGCCTTCGACTGATCCTCGCGGGGCACCGCCGGTTCCCCATGGTCACGGACGTCCGTGCCCGAGTTGTTCCTCGGGTAGGCTTGCGTTCGTGCGGAACGACTTCTCCCGCTGATGTCTGGCGAGTGCTCTTGCGCGCCAGCGGCAGGAATCCATGTCGCCAGCCCACCCACGATTACCACCGCAGCTGCCAGTGTCTTCATGCGTATCCCATAACGTGCATGAGTGCGCTCCGTTAGGCGTCGCCCTCGCACCCCTTTCGCGGGGCTAGATCACGCCGCCGCACGAGCGATCATGGTGCGCCCTCCGCGTTCGCAGCCCTAGCGCCGCGCCGGTGCTCGCCCGCGCCGCTCAGCGCGGCGCAACGCGTCGGCTTCCGGACCATCGATAGCCCGCCGCGCCTCCTCGGCGCCGCTCTCGCCTTTGTCGGTCTTGGCAAACTTCTCCGCCTCGTCGTTGTATCGTTTTCCGGCTGCCTCTCCGAGTTTCTCTTTTGGCGCCATGGTAACCATTGGTTCTCCCTTTCTATCCGCGGCTTCGGAACGCGCGGCTCGCCGAAGCCACCAGGACAAGATTCACAGCCGCACTCCCCGCGTGGATGAACAGCGGCCTGCGCCGGCGACGGTCAGATTTCGACCCAGCCATTAGGCTGAAACTTCCAGACGAGCGCGCTCGCTCTCTGCTGCGAGGCACGGTCCAATCTCGGATCGAACTGCCAGCGTCGGAGAGTGGCGAGCGCTTCCATCTG
>CAZTDK010000640.1:0-4251 GCA_964611965.1 uncultured Binatia bacterium (SeqCode)
GAAGGCGGTGATGAAAATGATCGGGGTGTGCTCGCAGCTCTGGCGCTGCCGGATCAGCGCCGCCGTTTCGAAGCCGTCCAGGCCCGGCATATTGACGTCGAGCAGAATGACGGCAAACTCCTGGTGCAGCAGCTCGCGCAAGGCGTCGCGACCCGACGCCGCTTGCACGATATTCTGGCCGAGATCGGCGAGCGCAGCTTCCAGGGACAATCGCTGCTCGGGGCGGTCATCCACCACCAGGATGTTCATCTTATTGGCGGTCGTCATGCAATTCCACCGTCGCGTGGCGCGGCTCTACAGCGGCTCATGGATCAGTCCGACAGGCTGCTAGCGGTACAGCCACCCCCGGAGCACCGAGAGCATCTGATCCGAATCCACCGGTTTGGAGAGGTAATCCCAGGCGCCGGCCTCAATGGTCTTTTCGCGGTCGCCCTTCATTGCCTTTGCGGTGACGGCAATGATCGGCAGCGAGCGGAACTTGTTCACCTTGCGGATGGCACGCATACACTCGTAGCCGTCCATACCCGGCATCATGATGTCCATCAGCACGATGTCGACGTCCGGGGTTTGTTGCAACAGGTCAATTGCACCCTTGCCGGTCTCCGCGGACAGGACGACCATGTTTTGCTTCTCCAATACGCTGGTGAGTGCAAAGATGTTGCGCACGTCGTCATCGACCACGAGGACCTTTTTCCCCGCCAGCACCGCGTCGTTGCGGTGCAGTTTTTCGAGCATCTCGCGTTTCGCGGCGGGAAGCTGCGCCACGCGGCGGTGCAGCAACAGCGCCGTCTGGTCCACCAGCCGCTCGGGGGACTGCACTTCCTTGATGACCCCCGCTTGCGCCAATCGCCTGAGCTGGACTTCTTCCTTCTTCGACAGCTTGGCGTCGTAGAGGAGGAGGGCAGGGCGGCGCCGCCCGTCGCTCTTGACGATTGCTTCGGCGAGGTCCAACCCCGATTGATCCGCCAACGCCGACCCCAGGACGACGCAGTCGAATTCGGTCTCGCTCAGCAGTGCGAGGGCCTCAGCGGCGCTGGCGGCCGCCGCGACGCGGACGTCGTCGCCGCCGCACAGATCGATAATGGCGCGGCATTCGTCTTCATCGCCATCCGCGACCAGCAGCTGGCCGCAGGTGCGCTCGACGCCCTGGCGAATGGCCGCGAACGCGGCATCGAGGGTAGCCTTGGTCTTGATCGGCTTGGCCAGCACACTGGCGGCACCGAGCGCGAGGGCACGTTCGCCCTCTTCGTCGGTGGAGATGACATGCACCGGGATGTGGCGGGTGTTGAGATCGTTCTTCAAACGCTCCAGCACCTTCCAGCCGTCGATGTCGGGAAGACGAATGTCGAGCGTGATCGTATCGGGGGTGTATTCGCGGGCCAGGGCAATCGCGCTGGCACCCGACGGTGTGACCAGGGCTTTGAAAGCATTCTCATGCGCCAGATCGAGCAGAAAGCGGGCGAAGTTTTCGTCGTTGTCGACGATCAAGACCACCCGATCATCGGAGCTGATCCGGTTACGGTCGTCGCCGATTTCGTTCGCCAGCAGCGTCGAGGCGGCTTCGGCGACCTCCGGTGTGGGCTCGGCGATGGCCGGCACACCACCGCCCAGCAGGGGGCTGCCGGCTTTGCGCGGCGGCGCTTTGGGTGCCGCATAGGATTGCGGCAAGTAGAGCGTGAAGGCGCTGCCCTCGCCAGGAATGCTGACGACGCGAATCTCACCACCCAGCAGGCGGGCAATTTCGCGGCTGATGGCCAGACCCAGGCCGGTGCCGCCGTACTTCCGGCTGGTGCTCCCGTCGGCCTGTTGGAAGGCCTCGAAAATGATTTGCTGCTTGTCCGCCGGGATGCCGATGCCGGTGTCGCGCACGGAGATGGCGAGCACGGACTTGGCGCGGTTGAGCGACTCGTTGTCGAGGGACCAGCCGTCACTGGCGGAGCCCACCTCCAAGGCGACGCCACCACGCTCGGTGAACTTGAACGCGTTCGACAGCAGGTTCTTCAGCACCTGTTGCAGGCGCTTGGAATCGGTGTGCACGCCGCGCGGCAGATTGTCGTCGAGGGCGATGGTGAAGTTCAATCCCTTGGCATCCGCCACGTGCCGGAAGGTGCGCTCGACGTAGTCCTGCAGATCGGTGAGGCGCAGCTCGCCGACGTCGAGCACGACCGTCCCCGACTCGATCTTCGACAGATCGAGGATGTCGTTGATCAGCATCAGCAGATCGTTGCCGGAGGAATGGATGGTCTTGGCAAACTCCGTCTGCCGTCCGGTCAGGTTGCCGTCGGGGTTCTTGGAGAGCTGGTCGGATAGAATCAGCAGGCTGTTGAGCGGCGTGCGCAGCTCGTGCGACATGTTGGCGAGGAATTCGGACTTGTACTTCGAGGTGAGCGCCAGCTGTTTGGCTTTCTCCTCGAGCGCTTGCCGCGCCTGCTCGACTTCCTGGTTCTTGCGTTCGACCTCGGCGTTCTGCTCGGCGAGCAGACCGGCTTTCTCCTCGAGCTTCTGGTTGGTTTGGCGCAGCTCTTCCTGCTGTGACTGCAGCTCGCTGGCCAGGGACTGCGACTGCTTCAGGAGATCCTCAGTGCGCGTATTGGCCTCGATGGTGTTGAGCACGATGCCGATACTCTCGGTGAGCTGATCGAGGAACGCTTGATGGGTCGAGTTGAAGCGCTCGAACGACGCCAGCTCCATGACCGCTTTGACTTGCCCTTCGAACACGATCGGCAAGACGATTACGTTGATCGGTGGGGCCTCGCCGAGGCCGGAGGAGATCTGGGTGTAGTCGGGAGGGACGCTGGTCAGTAGGATCTTCTCCTTCTCGAGGGCACACTGGCCGACGAGGCTTTCGCCGAGCTTGAAGCGGTTACTGACGGTCTTGCGTTCGCGATACGCGTAACTGGCGAGCAACTTGAGCTCGGGTTCTTCCTTGGCGGAGTCGAGGATGTAGAAGACGCCGTGCTGCGCCGAAACCACCGGCGCCAATTCCGAGAGGATGAGCCGGCCGACGGTGAGCAGATCCTTCTGGCCTTGCAGCATGCGGCTGAACTTGGCGAGGTTGGTCTTCAGCCAGTCCTGTTCGCTGTTCTTCAACGTTTGATCCTTCAGGTTGCGGATCATCTCGTTGATGTTGTCTTTGAGCGCGGCCACCTCGCCGCGGGCCTCGACCTTGATCGACCGCGTGAGGTCGCCGGTGGTCACGGCGGTGGCGACTTCGGCGATGGCGCGCACCTGTGTGGTCAGATTGGCGGCGAGCTGGTTCACGTTCTCGGTGAGATCCTTCCACGTTCCGGCGGCTCCGGGGACGCTCGCCTGGCCGCCGAGCTTGCCTTCCACGCCGACCTCGCGGGCCACCGAGGTCACCTGGTCGGCGAAGGTGGCCAGGGTGTCGATCATGCCGTTGATCGTGTCGGCCAGGGCGGCGATCTCGCCCTTTGCTTCCACCGTCAGCTTCTGCTTGAGATCGCCATTGGCGACGGCGGTCACCACCTTGGCGATACCGCGCACCTGGCCGGTGAGGTTGCCGGCCATGAAGTTGACGTTGTCGGTCAGATCCTTCCACGTGCCGGAGACGCCCTTCACTTCGGCCTGGCCACCGAGCTTGCCTTCAGTGCCGACTTCGCGCGCCACGCGGGTCACCTCGGCAGCAAACGAGCTGAGCTGGTCGACCATGGTGTTGATGGTGTTCTTGAGCTCGAGGATTTCTCCTTTGACATCGACCGCGATCTTCTTCGACAGATCGCCGCTGGCCACTGCCGTGGTCACCTCGGCGATGTTGCGCACCTGGCCGGTGAGGTTGCCGGCCATGAAGTTGACGTTGTCGGTCAGGTCCTTCCACACGCCGGCGACGCCGCGGACGTCGGCCTGGCCACCGAGCTTGCCGTCGGTGCCCACCTCGCGCGCCACACGCGTCACCTCGGAGGCGAACGAGCGCAGCTGATCCACCATGGTGTTGATGGTGTCCTTGAGCTCCAACATTTCGCCGCGCACGTCGACGGTGATCTTCTTCGACAGGTCGCCGTTGGCGACGGCGGTGGTCACCTCGGCGATGTTACGCACCTGGGCCGTGAGGTTGCCGGCCATCGAGTTGACGCTGTCGGTGAGATCCTTCCACGTCCGGGCCACGCCTTTGACTTGCGCCTGGCCGCCGAGCTTGCCTTCGGTGCCGACTTCGCGGGCGACGCGCGTCACTTCCGAGGCGAAGGAGTTGAGCTGGTCCACCATGACGTTGATGGTGTTCTTGAGCTCCAGGAT
>CAZTDK010000641.1:0-4249 GCA_964611965.1 uncultured Binatia bacterium (SeqCode)
TTGCAATGGCGGCATGCACTTCATGGCTGCCTGCGCAGTCGTTCGACCTGAATCGCAGTAGCGTCCATCTTCGAAATGTGTCGGGCAGGGGTTCAGCGGCGGTGGCTGGGAGCGATCTGCAGATCGGGACCCTGCGGACTCAGGAAATGATCGATCGCCAGCCAGAGACTCTTCGAGTAGCGGTAGAACAGCAGCGGAAATCCGATGCCGAACACACTCCAGAGGAGCAATTGCGCGGTCAGGGAAATGCTGGTGTACGCGTCCAGCAGCAGGAAGCCTGCGATGCTGATCAGCGTGGTGGCCGCGTAGTTGATGTAGATGGCGCCGATGAAGTAGCCCGGCTCGCGCTCGAATACGAGATGGCAGATGGCGCACGTTTCGTGCATCGAGAAGGGGCCGCTGAATAATGTGCGCGCGCCGCAGCGCGGGCACGCCAACAGTGCCGCGCGATACAAGGCCGTTCCCATCCGATGGAGGAGCATACGGATCGTATCCTGCCACACGACCAGGCCGTCCGCTAGCAGCCTGCGCGTGAGCCGGTGTAGCGTGTGACTCCAATCCTTGCGACGGCACCTCGCAGCGACCAACGTGAGCGGCCCACAGAAAATCCGCCGCCCGCAGGGCTCGCCATCGCTCGGCCGACGTGTCACAATCACGGTGAATTAGTCTTGATATGACAAAAGAACTTCACCACAGAGGCACGGAGGCACAGAGAAGACGGGGACTTTTGGAACTAGAGATGCGCAGAGCAAACCTCATTCAAAATGAAATTCCGGAAAGCGCTCTTTCACTCTCAGAAGCCCGGCATTCTCCGTGTCTCCGTGCCTCTGTGGTGAAGCTTGTTCTGTCTCATTGGGGTTAGCTACGCCGATGGTGGAAGAGATCAGAGCCTACTTGCGGCAACGGCATTCGATGGTGCTGGCGACCCGACTTGAGGGTGAGGTGCGGGCGGCCACCACCTGTTTCGCGCTCGATGATGAGTTGCGACTGTATTTCTTCGTTTTCCGCGACAGTGTGAAGCACCGCGGTGTCCTCCAATGCGCACAAGTCGCGGCGGCGATCGATGACGGGTTCATGGTGCCGATGCGCGGCGTCGAAATGATCGGCACGGCGGAGGTCGTTGAGGGTGCCGAACGCCGGCGCGGGCAGGAGTTGCTCGCCACACGCTTTCCGGATCTGGAAAGCGTGTGGGATGATCCGCGCATCCTCATCGTCAGAGTAACGCCGGATCGCGTGCGTTTCACCGACTGGGCGCACGGCGTCGGGCACAGCCGCGAAACCACGATCGGGCCGCAGGGCTCTGCGTCGTAAGGTGTGGTTGCGGTCTCTCGTCTGTCGTCCCCGGCCCTGATTTCTGGCCCCGCAACCGTACCCTGGGTCGCAACGGAGGCAAGAATACGCTATCAGCGTCACTTCAACCCGAGGTTATTCATGGGAACGAGTCTTCTCGATAAGGTGTGGGCGGCGCACACGGTGCGCGAGTTGCCTTCCGGCCAAACGCAGCTGTTCATTGGGCTGCACCTCATCCATGAGGTGACCAGCCCGCAAGCGTTTCAAATGCTACGGGAGCAAGGCCTCAAGGTGTTGTTTGCCGAGCGCACGTTCGCCACCGTCGATCACATCATCCCCACGGATACGCACCAGCGTCCGTATCTCGATACGCAGGCGGAAGGCATGATGAGCGCCATCGAGCGCAATTGCCGGGAATTCGCCATCCGCTTCTTCGACACCAACAGCGGACATCAGGGGATTGTTCATGTGCTCGGGCCGGAGCTTGGCTTGACGCAGCCGGGGCTTACGGTGGCGTGCGGCGACAGTCATACCAGCACGCACGGCGCGCTCGGCGCGGTGGCGTTCGGCATCGGGACCAGCCAGGTGCGTGACGTCCTGGCGTCGCAATGCCTGGCGATCCAGAAGCCCAAGAGCCGGCGCATCGTCGTCGACGGCCGGCTCGGACCTGGCGTCTATGCGAAGGATGTCATCCTACACATCATCCGCACCCTCGGCGTGAAAGGCGGCGTCGGCTACGCCTACGAGTATGCCGGCGAGGTCATCGAACGCATGTCGATGGAAGAGCGCATGACCGTGTGCAACATGAGCATCGAAGGGGGCGCGCGCCTGGGCTACGTCAATCCCGATGACACGACCTTTGCGTACCTGCGTGGCCGCGAGTTCGCTCCGGCGGCTGCCGACTTCGAGCGCGCCGTGGCGTGGTGGAAGTCGATGGCTTCAGATCGGGATGCGGCGTACGACGCCGAGACGCATCTGGATGGGACACGGATCGCGCCGACGGTGACCTGGGGGATCAACCCCGGCCAGGCGATCGGCGTTGACGAAGCGATTCCGACGCCGGCCTCCTTTAGCGCCGACGAGCGTGAAGTGGCCGAGGACGCATACGCCTACATGGACCTCAAGCCCGGAGCCCCGCTGCGCGGCACGCGCATCGACGTGGCCTTCATCGGCTCATGTACCAATGGCCGTCTCTCCGACCTGCGCGAAGCGGCGCGGGTGGCGCGTCTCGGAAAGGTGGCGGCGCACGTCAAGGCGCTGGTGGTTCCCGGCTCGGAAGCGGTGGCGCGGGCCGCGGAGGCGGAAGGCTTGGATGAAATCTTCCGGAACGCCGGGTTTGAATGGCGCCTGCCCGGCTGCTCGATGTGCCTGGCGATGAATCCCGACAAGCTGGTCGGCCGCCAGATCTGCGCCTCGTCGAGCAATCGCAATTTCAAAGGCCGCCAAGGCAGCCCGTCGGGGCGCACGCTGCTGATGAGCCCAGCGATGGTCGCCGCTGCCGCGCTGGAAGGTGCGGTGGCCGATGTGCGCGAGATGCTGGGGGACGTAAAGCGTAAATCGTAACAAAGGGGCCTTCTGGATGTTGTGAGTGTTGAGGGACAAATGAGTGAATTGATTCGTATCACCAAGGTTGGCGGCCGGCCGATTCCGCTGCGCGGCAACGATATCGACACCGACCGCATCATACCGGCGCGCTACATGAAGGCGGTGACCTTCGAAGGCATGGGAGCGTATGCCTTCCACGATGCACGCTTAGATGCGGCGGGGCATTCGCTGGGACACATCATGGATGATCCGCGCTTTCAGGCCAAGGGGCCGCGGGTGGCGATCGTCAACAAGAATTTCGGGTGCGGCTCCTCGCGCGAGCACGCGCCGCAAGCGCTCCTGCGCTGGGGCATCAAGGCACTGATCGGCGAATCGTTCGCCGACATCTTCTTCGGTAACTGTGTGGCGCTCGGCATCCCCTGCGTCACGGCAAGCGCGGCCGACATCCTGGCAATGATGGCGGCTGTCGAGGAAGACCCGGCGCAGGACCTCGCCATCGACATCGGCGCACTGACGGTGACCTATCGCGGGACGACGTACCCCATCAGCCTTCCCGGCGGCGCGCGCCAGCAACTGCTCGAAGGCACGTGGGATGCGACCCGTATCCTTCTGCAAGCCGAGCAAGAGGTTCGCCGCACGGCCGCGGGCTTGCCCTACATCAAGGGCTTCCGTCACTGAGAGAAGGTGCCTTCCCCGGCTTACGTTTCACGTCTTATGTTTTACGTTTCACGCCCCGGTTCCCGGTAATGCCCGCCCAGCTGACGCACGTTGCGCTCTTCGTTGCCGATGCTCAGCGGACCGTCGAGTTCTATCAGCGCTTCGTCGGCCTGCACGTCGTCCACGATCGCGTCGACGCCGGGGTGCGTGTGGTGTGGCTGAGCGAGCAAGCCCAGGATCCGGAGTTCGTCATCGTGGCGATTACCGTCGCGCCGGGCGAGGTGACCTTCCCGCCGCGCCTGGCGCACTTTGGGTACGATCTGCCGTCGCGCGCCGCGGTGGATGAGGTGGCGGCGCGTGCCGATGCGGAGGGGCTGCTGGTCAACGCGCCGACCGATGCCGGCCCCATCGTCGGGTACTTCTGTATGCTGCGCGACCCCGACGGTAACCTCGTCGAGTTTTCGCACGGCCAGCCGATTAATCCGCGGCTGATCAAGCCGTGAGATCCGCGTAGAGCGCCGTGCTCAGGTAGCGTTCGCCGGCGTCGGGCAGGATCGCGACGATGGTCTTGCCGGCAAACGCCGGATCGCCGGCCAGGCGCGCCGCGGCGACCACGGCGGCGCCGCATGAGATACCGCTGAGGATGCCTTCTTCGCGCCCCAAACGCCGCGCCATCTCGATCGACTCATCGTCGGTGACCAGTTCGACGCGGTCCACCATCGACACGTCGAGGGTGTCCGGAATGAAACCGGCGCCG